>NZ_JBITLW010000003.1:493206-633615 GCF_044465645.1 Streptomyces sp. NPDC049627
TACGGCCGGCACGGCGCCCGACGCGGCCACGGCCGACCCAGGTACGGCGGCAACCGCTCCCGGCGCGGCTGTGGCGGTGCCGGGCGCTGCCGGGATGCCTCTCGGCGCCACCGAGACCGCCTCCGGACCCACCCCGGCGCCCCCCGATCCGGCCCCGATGGCCCCAGGCGGGGCCGCTGCCGCGTCCCGCACCATCCCGGCCGTCCCCGCGACGCACCCCACCACAACGGCGATCCCGGCTCCCCCCGCGAGACCCCCGCACTCCAACCTCCCCGCCGCCCTCACCCCCCTCATCGGCCGCACGGAAGCCCTGACCCGCCTCTCCCGACTCCTCACCTCCGCCCGGCTGGTGACCCTCACCGGCCCCGGAGGCGTCGGCAAGACGCGTCTCGCCGTGGCCGCGGCCGGTACGGTGCAGGCGGAGGAAATCCCCGACGGCGTCTGGCTCGTGGAGTTCTCGGGTGTCCGGGCCGGTACCGCCGCCGACCTCGCCCAGGCCGTCGCCTCGGCACTCGGCCTCCGGGACGACAACCCGTCCGCCCCGCCGGGCACCGGGCCCGCAACGCCCTCCCCGCCCCCGGCGCACCGCCTCGCCGCCGTATTGCGAGACCGCCGCACCCTGCTCGTCCTGGACAACTGCGAACACGTCATCGACGCCGCCGCCGAACTCGCCGAGCTGCTGCTGCGCACCGCCCCCGGGCTGCGGGTCCTGGTCACCAGCCAGGAACCGCTCGGCCTCGCGGGCGAGGCCGTGTTCCTCGTCGAGCCGCTCCGAACCGACGACGCCGTACGGCTGTTCACCGAGCGCGCCTCCGCCTCCGCCCCCGGCTTCCGGGGCGACCCGGACGCCTCCGACCCGACCGCGTCCGACCCGACCGCGTCCGACCCGGCCGCCCGTGCCGCCGTCGCCGAGATCTGCCGTCGGCTGGACGGCATCCCACTCGCCCTGGAGCTCGCCGCGACGCGCGTACGCGCCCTCGGGGTACGGGAGTTGGCGGCCCGGCTCGGCGACCGGTTCCGGATCCTGACCGCCGGGCAGCGTGGTGCACCCGCCCGGCAGCAGACCCTGCGGGCGATGATCGACTGGAGCTGGGAGCTGCTCAGCGCCCCGGAGCGCATCGTGCTGCGCCGCCTGGCCGTGCACAGCGACGGCTGTGACCTGGCCGCCGCCGAAGCGGTGTGCGCGGGCGACGGCGTGGCCCGCGAGGAGGTGCTCGACCTGGTGACGCGACTCGTCGACCGGTCGTTCGTGGTCGTCGTGGAGGGCCCCCTCGGACCCCGCTACCGACTCCTGGAGTCCGTCGCCGCGTACGCCATGGAGCGGCTGCACGAGATGCAGGACCTCACCGCCGTACGCGATCGCCACCTGCGCCACTATCTCGCCCTCGCCGAACGCGCCGAGCCCCGGCTGCGCTGTGCGGGTCAACGGTCCTGGCTCGTCCGTCTGGACGCAGAGGCCGGCAATCTGCGCGCGGCGCTCGACGAGGCGGTGCGCCGTGCCGCCGCCGGACAGGCCGACGAGGCGGTACGACTCGCCACCGCCCTGTCCTGGTGGTGGTTGCTGCGCGGCCGGCTCACCGAGGCGCGCCGACACCTGTCCGCGGTCCTGGCCGTCGCTCCCGACGCCCCCGAACTCACCCTCCTGCACACCGCGTTCGCACTCCTCACCGGCGACCACACCGAGGCGTCGGCCACCGCGGCGGCCGACGCCGTCCCCGACCCCGTACGCCGTGCCCGCGCCCTCTGGCTGTGCGCGTACGGCCTGTTCAGTGCGGGAGAGGTGACCGCCGGCGCGGAGCTGAACGCAACCGCGCTCGACCTCTTCGGCAGCGCGGACGAGCAGTGGGGCACCGCGGCCGCGCTCGGCCTGCGGGCCACACTCGCCCTGGTCCGCGGCGACCTCGACGCGCTCGGCCGGGACGGACGACGCAGCGCCGACCTCTTCGGGGAGCTGGGTGACCGCTGGGGTGAGCTGCAGACGGTGTCGCCGCTCGCCGCGCTCGCCGAGATCAAGGGCGAGTACAACGAGGCGGCCCGCCTGCAGCGGGAAGGGCTGCGCCTGGCGCGGGAACTGGGCCTGGAGGCCGAGGTGTCGGCGCGACTGTCCGGGCTCGGACGGCTCGAGCTGCTCGCCGGCGAGTGGGAGCAGGCACGCGGCCTGCACGAGCAGGCCCGCCGTATCGCCGCCGAACAGGGCTACAAGTACGGCGAGATCCACTCCGAGATGGGCCTGGCACTCGGCGCGCGCCGCTCCGGCGACCTCGACGCCGCCGAGACCCACCTGCTCCACATCCGCGACGGCTACGCCGACGTCTCCTCGGAGGCGGGCGACCATCTGCTCCTGGCCGAGCTCGGCTTCATCGCCGAACTCCGCGGCGACGCCGACCGGTCCGTCCGCCATCATCTGCAGGGCCTGGACGTCGCCCGCTCCCTCGGTGAGCCGCGTGCGCTGGCCCTGTCCCTGGAGGGCCTCGCGGGCGCGGCGGCACTGTGGCAGCGCGGGCCCGCTGCCGAGTGCGCCGCGCTGCTGCTGGGGGCGGCCGACGCGGCCCGCCGAGGGGTGGGCGCCCCGCTGCCGCCCGCCGAACGCGGCGACGTCGACCGCGTCACCACGGCGGCGCACACGGCCCTGGGCGGCCCGGCCTTCGCGGAGGCCTTCGAGCGCGGGGCGCGGCTGACCACCGAGGAAGCGGTGCGCCATGCGTGCACAGCGCTCAACTGGTCGGTCAACAATGCCTGTTGAGCATCGAAACTCGCGGTCAGCCGCGACATCGCTGCGGCGCCGACGGACACGACTCGATGCCCCCCTGCGCCGACGGAATGATCGTCCGCACCAGATCGGTGGTGCGCTCCACCAGGTCGGCCCGGTCGTCGAGCACCCACGAGATGTGCTGGGCACCGAAGAAGGCGGAGACCAGGACGGCGGCGAGCGTGCCGGGCGGCGGGAGGTCGTCCCGGGCGCCCGCTTCGCGCTCCCCGGCCAGCCATGAGGTGATCAGCCGGGTGTCCCCCTCGTACGGCAGCGGGAGCCGGACGCCGATCGGCTGCCGCTCCAGCTGGAGCCGTGCTCCGGCCTGGATGACCGGTCTCGTCCCGGAACGCCGTGGCCATCCGGAGCAGGAGTTCGGCGACGGAGCCGAGGGGTGGAGGCCCAACTGCTCCGCGAAGTCGGCGATCTCGCAGATCCGCAGGTAGAACCGCTCGGTCACCGCGAGCGCGAGGGCGTCCTTGTTCTCGTAGCGGAAGTAGACGACGCCCTGGGTCACCCGGCCGCGTCGGTCACGTCCAGGATCGTGACCGCCGGGCAGCCCTTGGCGGCGAACGCCTGGGCGGCGGCCGTGGCGCCTGCGGCCGACTGCGACCGGAGGCGTGGCGGGAGGACGGCGAGGGCGGCGCGTCTCGGTAGGAAGGGTTCCGCAGGAGATTGACCGACGCAGGCGAGCGGCACGACATGCGGGCGCTGCCGGCGCCGGCCACCACCCTGGGGCCGCGAAGGAGCCTCCGGCACCACCAGCTGGAACAGCTCCCACAGCTCGTCCGGCACCAGCCGCTCGACAACCTCCACCACAGCCCGCAGCCTACCGAGCTGGCCAAATGAGATGACCTCTGAAATGGCGGGCCACGGAGCAACTCGGCGGCCCGCCAAAGGCGTTGATCAGTACACCGGCTACTGACCGTCTTGCAGTCCCTCAAGCACAACCAAAGAGCCATCCCGCTCGAACCGCAGCACGCGGGTCCGGGGAGCTTCCTGGGCTGAGACCGGCTCAGGATGAAGCTCTGCGTAGCGCTGATGGTAAAGATCAACCGCTTCGCGGAGCGGGCATCCTTGTGCCTCACGAATCGCCTTCACTGCGAGGATGGTGCGCCCCTCCAGAATGTCGCGATCTACACTCTCCGGCAGTTCTGCCACACGTCCTCCCCAGTCCGGCATCGCAGTAGAGCAACCGCGGCTCCTCCGGTCAACTGAGTTGAGCAGCCGACCCCGGAAGCCCTCGGCCGTGCCACTCTCGTGCCAGAACGGACGGGGACTCACGGGCACTTAGGGTTCGGCGGGGCCAGTGCGCCGACGTCCGCCCGAGGTAGGTAATCCGCTGGTAACGCCCATGATTGCCCAACCTCGCTCCTAAAGCGGTGGCTATTCACCCGCCTGCCGCGCGCCAGAGCAGGCCCCCACGCGCTGCAAGGCCGTTCAGCTGACCCAGATGCCGTCGGGCGAGAGTCGACGCGCAAGGCGCCGGCCTGCAGCGCTTACAGGAGTCGACCAGGACACATCCGCAACCTTGCATCCGAAGTCGGTGGCGAGTGCCTGTACGAGCGCGGCACCAATGCCGCGGTGCCGGTAGGCGTCTGCTACCCAACTGAGGATGATTCGGGGGCGTAGGGAGGAGTCCTCTCCTCCGTACTTTGACCCGTCGGCCAGATTCCAGCGACGGTGCTCGGTAGTGTCGTGAGCTGCCATGTAGCCAACGATGCGCCCGTCCACTTTCATAAGATACGCGCGATAGTTGTCCGAAGTTGCCTCGGACTCGCCCATGTGGGACCACGAGGGGAAGTCGTAGTTCTCCTCCCTCTGCGGCATGCGTGCCGCCTGATAGGCCAACTTCCGCCATGAAATGGGCGACTGTGCTTTTCGGCACCCGAACGCCTAGCGCCCAATTCGCATGATGTACGCGGTGGACGTTGCCGTCATCCTCCACATCTTGAAGACGCATGCCGCTCGGGCACTCGCCACCACTCTCCGCTTCCAACTGCCGGAACCGGGCTGGGATCGCGCCGCGGCTCAGGTCCTCGTCCAGCGATCCACCCACCCCGGATACCGTTCGGGGAACATCTCGCGAATCTGCTTCTGAGCCGCGGACAGTGTAGGGCGAACCCACACGCTGCCAGCCGTCGCCCGGCCGTTGAGACGCAAACCCCTCTTTGCGGCCTTGGCGCACAGGAACCTCAAGAACACGCCGGGAGGTGGGTCAAAGTCCACTCCGCGGATCAGCTCTCGCTCACCGGGAGACAGCCAATCCTCAATGGGTAATGCAAGCCGATCGGCGAGCGCGTGCAGTCGGCTGTAGTCGTGTTCGAGCTCAGCTGCGCGCAACGCATCGACCGAAGCCTCGACATCTCGGAAACGAGCGCACAATTCGATCCATCGCGGACCGCGCCCGAGGTGGAAGGCACCTCGGTAACCGTCATATCGAATGCAGTCCATTGCCGCATCGCCCGCCTTGTCGACTGCCTCTACGTAGTCGCGGGGCAAATCCGGTTCGTCGCCCCGCGCGGCCTAGGCATCGACGTAACCATCTCGGTCGAGCTGGACAGTGGCGAACCAGCGCGAGGACCGAACCCGGACCTTCCTGGTGTCCCGACTGCTCGGATCAGCGACAAGGCGGAATGTCCGCTCGGTCATGCGCTCTGCTCCATGGCTCTAGCCGGATCCTTCCGACTGATCATTCCTGTCACTGCAAGCCTCGGGAAGAGCGCGAGGCGAGATCTGGGTCAGACCATTCACCAGTAGGAGGCCACGCTTGCTCGGCATGAGCTGCAGTGAGCAGGCAGCCGTGCCAGACGTGCGCCAGATCCAGCGGCGATCCACAAGGAAGGGTGGTGGCTTGCGGGTGCGGCCCACACGCTCCTCACGCGCGATCGGTGCGCAACAACGAGAAAGAGCGGGAGACAGTGAGACTGTCTCCCGCTCTTTCGTGTCGGCATCCGCCCTGGTCAGAGCTTGATTTCCGCTGAACCTAGGCGAGTGCCCCCGGCAGGATTCGAACCTGCGCACACGGCTCCGGAGTGATTGTCTGATCGCGCCCGTAGTGCCCCTCTGACCTGCGGCGGAGTCAGACAGCGGGCGCGCGGCGACACAGAGTGTGTCGGAGGTGTGTCGGGGGCACTCTGCGCAGCGCGGCCGAGCACTGTTGAGCCACGCAGCCGACACGTTCACTCGTCCACGCTTCAACTTTGAGCCGCGTGGCTTGAACGGCGCTCTACCTGCCTCTGGTTGGCCCGGTCACCCTGTCAAGAACGACTGGCTCGACATCTGGCTGAGTGTGGGGAGCGCTTGGGGGTGCGCTGGTGGCCTATGTCCCAATCCTGAAGGGCAAGGCAGGCGAGTTTCATGCGCTGGGGCACGCGGCGCAGGAAGTTCAGGCTCAGATCCGTCCGGTGATGGAGATCGTGCCCGACTTCGAACTCCGAGATCTCCTGGAGACCTTCTGCGAGCACGCGATGGAACACGTGCCGAACGGCATGGTGCTCACCGTGGACTGTGGCGCGCTGCCTTTCGTCCGCGTACTCGAAGGAGACGTCGGCGGACCCGTATCGCGTGTCAGTGAGTCGCTGGCACTTCGTGACATTGCTATGTGCCCGGTATTCAGGCTCAGCGATCCCCGCGACGTCCTGATCGAGGTGGCGGGCGCAGCGGCAGCGCACCGACAGGGAGCGTGTCTGCGAGTGTCCACGGCCGTCGACCTCAGCGACCTAATGCCAGACAGAGAGCAGATGCGTGACTTGCTCGGATCTGTCCAGCTAGATCCAGAAGAGATTGACTTGCTGATTGATGCTGGTCCGGTTCAATCGGAGCGCACCCGGGAAGCTCTGGCCGAGGGAACCGCCGAAGCGCTACATGCTTTGTCGCGCTGGCCATGGAGGCACGTCTGCGTGGCGGCCGGCGCGTTCCCTGTCAACCTGACGGGCTTCCCACGAGGCACGGCCACGCCTGTCGTCAGGCAAGATGCGAGGCTCTGGCGGGAGATCATCGCAAAGTGGCGAGGGCCTGAACTTGACTTCGGCGACTTCGGCGTGACGTATCCCCGGATTCTGCCCAAGAGTCGCGGGACGCCTGACCCCAACATGCGCTACACCACGGCGACAGAATGGCAGGTCTTCGTCTATCCACGGCTCCAGCCGGGCAACGATGACTTCTTCACCCTCAGCCGGGACCTCGTCAACTCGCCTTACTGGCCTGTCACGGGAGCAGCCACGTCGTGGGGGGATGCGCGCCTCCAGGACTGTGCCCAACGGAAGCGCCAGAAGGCTGGTGGAGGCACGGAGTGGCGGGCCTGGGCAACGTCGCATCATCTAGCGGTCGTTACAGCTCGCCTGACCGCTACAGGGAGCCCGTAGAGCGGAGGAGGGAGCTTGACTGATGGCTCAACAGAGGCCGACCTGCCCTCACTTGCTGGATGGCCCGTAGTGCGCGGATCGGTCACCGCTGCCCGACGGCGTTGTCACGCAGTCAGGTCACTTCGGGGCCCTAATTTGGGACCCACAAGGGCGCAGGTCTGTGCTTTCTTTTCCGTCTTCTGCCTGCCTTCGCAGCATCGCGCCGACCTCCTTCCCCTTACCCCCGGTGGGCCAAGACATAGTACTCCAACGCAAGTTTTCGAGAGTCGACTCTAGATCGGTGTCGCTAGAAATTGAGAAGTCTACTTGCATAGCGATCAAGCGCCAGGCCGTCCATGTGACCTCCCGTTGAAATCCCTTGATGAATCCAGCCTCCTGTACCTTACTGGTCACTCCCCCATGAGCAATCCTGCTCCTGACGGCATAAAGATCCTCGTACCGTTTTGCGCGATTCGAGCGCTCTTGCGGATCATCTTCCAGCAGGGCAAAGCGCTCTTTCATGGCGCGCCCAGGAAGTCCATTCTTCGCTCCAATTAGAGCGTCCAGGGCCACCCCTAGTGCGAGAGTCGCATCATCCGGGTTCGAGGACCAGAACGCTTCAGAGAACCATTTTCCGGCGACCGCTAGGCGGCGGTAGATACTTCCGGAGTCGAATAGCGACTTCAGGACCGCATCACACAATTCGGCGTGCGATAACACAGCATGCAGTGGCACCGGCTCTGCGCTGTACCAGTGATGACTACCCGTCCGCCCGACTTCGTCATAGATCAATGGGTGGCTGTATAGTTCTACTGCTGCGTCCTTCCTCTGCATGCCCTTCTCTACGGCGCCGCGATCGAGCATCAGCCCTCGAACGCCGGGGCGATTCCAAGATCCTCGCGAAGAGTGCAACCTGTGATTTTCCTTGTCGGTGTCCAGTAAGAGAGCAGTGTCGACGAGCATCTCAAATCGCCTGGATGCCTGCCTAAATGCCATATTGCGCTGGCCGGGTACAAGCGTGGCAAAGCAAACGGGTGGCGGTTGGTGGGATTGCTGGTTAATGAATTTCGCAAGTATTTCCCCGGCCGAAGCCGCTCGTCCACCCATTCGGGTTATCACTTCAGAAAGCTCGGCGCTCGCGTTGCCGATGGCGCATTTATTCCCCAGTAGGCGCGGCGTGTCATCCCATCCAACGTTGGCGACGGGGAACACTACCAACGCAGGGCTCGGCTTGAGGAGCTTCGAGATATTCCTGTCAATGAAGGCTGAGGGGTCCTTGGCTTCGAATGCTGCGACAACAAGAGAGGCGACTAGCCCCCAAAATTCTTTCGCGTCCCACCGGTCGCGTGCTGATGCTTGGTTCAGGAGTGCCTCGACTGCTCCTTCATAGGCAGAAATACCCTCTGGCGTCATTGTCACTGGGCCATTGGTGGAGGATAATGCCGCGCCTTCCGACTGGCGGTACTCAGGCAAGCACCAGCCGTAATCCCATGGGTCGATACCGGGCGCTTCCTTGATCGTCATAGCGGCTTTGGCCAGAAGTTCAGCGATGTGCTGGCGAGACACTCCCATGTCAGTACTTTGTCAGGCGCGGCATCTGCATGCGAGGGGATTTAGAGCATTAGCTCACTGCTGCGACGTTCGCTCGCCAGATCGGCTGAGAGGTTTGGCCCGTGCCGTGGAGCCGACCGGCCTCCGCTACCAAGGGCCCTCTCTACTCTGCCTCCTGCATGCAGTGCGCCGCAGAGGCGGAGCGCGCCCGCGCCGTGCGCGGACGTTGATCAAGTAGGGAAACCCTTGTCCATCCCTTTGGTAAGGGCAGAGCAGATCGGAAGTCGACTCCGGCTCCTACCGCCCATCGTGAGGTCGGCTTCGCCGACGGGCTGTAACACCCCGGGGTGTTACAGCCGTCTGTGACCGGACAGCCCGGACACCGGCACTTTGGGCTGTCCGGCCTGTTTGTGCAGGTGGGACGTGTATCCGGACAGCCGGACAGCTGGGACACCCCACAAGCACGGGCGTGCGTGGGAAGCTGGAACGCGACGGTGCCCGAAGGAGGAATGCGTGCCAAGCCCCAGCCCACGTGGGACGTATCAGGTGATCTCTCAGGCGTTGCGCGAGCGGATCGCCGCTGGGGTCTACATGGACGGGTTGCCGTCCGAAGCGGAGATCGGACGCGAGTTTGGGGTGGCCCGTACGACGGTTCGGCGAGCTCTGCGTGCCCTCGAAGAATCAGGGGACATCAAGACCGTCGCTGGTGTTGGCCGTGTCGCCGGTGGCGCCGGGACTGCACCATACGAACAGATCATGGCGGACTTGCTAGAGCAGATCCGGAAAGGCGACCTCCCTGCCGGCACACGCCTTCCGAGCGAAGCGGCCCTAGTCGAGAAGTACGGGGTATCCCGTGGCACGGTTCGCCGCGCCGTCCGTGAGCTGGAGACCGCCGGTCACATCGAGGCACGACACGGGATCGGCCGGTTCGTCAGCTCTCCTTCCTAGACTCCCGATTGCCGAGGTAGCGGAAAATGCAATTGGCCAGGTGGGCCTATGACCTTGCTGAGTCGCTGTTGGCTGACAGTCTGCCGAGGCGGTGGGCCCACTCTCAGCGGGTCTACTCCCAGGCACTGACCCTGGCGCCAGCATTGGGCGAGGACGCCGAGCTGTTGGCGGCCGCCGCCATCACGCACGACATCGGCTATGCCCAGGTCGCCGTGGACACCGGGCAGCACATGATCGATGGAGCCCGATACCTGCGCGACGTCGTTGGGGCTGACCCACGGCTGTGCAGCATCGTGGCTTTCCACACCTCCTCCTCATGGGAGGCGTCTGAACTTGGACTGGACGATGCGCTCAGCGAATTTGGGCCCGCCGAACCCGAGTTGGTAGACGCGATCACCTATTGCGACCTGACCAGTGGTCCAGTCGGGGATCTAGTGGACCCTGCCGAGCGGCTCTCGGAAGTCCTGGAGCGGTACGGTCCCGAGCACGTCGTCTTCCGGGCGGTATCCGCGGCCCGGCCCGAGCTCATGGCAAGGGTGGCCCGGGTACGGGGGCGTGTTGAGGCCGTGATGGCGAAGCTCAGCTGATCAGAGGGACCTCGGCGTTGCGGAAGCCCTCTTCGAGGCGGCGACGCGTGGTCGGCGAGATATCGAGAGAGTCCAGCTCTGCCCTGGGGACCCACCGCACTGCGAAGGACTCCGAGCTCACCTTGATCTCGCCACCGACCGGCCGGGCTCGGAAGCAGAGCGAGAATTCCTGACGCACCTCTCCATCTGCGAAGGCGATGACGTGGCCGGGGTCGGTGAAAATCCCTACCAGGCCGACCACTTCGACGTGAATCCCTGTCTCCTCCAGAACCTCCCGGACGACCGTACCGGCGATGTTCTCCCCGATCTCCTGGACGCCCCCTGGCATGCCCCAGCGGCCGTTGTCCGAACGTCGCTCTAGGAGCACGTCACCTGCGTCGTTCACGACGAACGCGGTCACCGCGGGCACGATGCTGTTGGCCTTCGGCGCGGCGGGATCGTTGAAGTAGTCGGTGCGGCGACTCATGAGGACCTTTCGATGGGGACGGCTTCGGACCACACCTTCTCGAAGCTCTGCTGATACGTCGAGACCAGCTGGGCGCCGGCGACACGGCGGAGGTGGAGCACCGGGGTCAAGGGGGCGCTCACGCCGTACACCTGCGTATTGACCAGCCACTCGTCATCAGAGCGATAGAGGGAGTTGTGGAGAGTCGACCTGTGCATACGGAACTCGATGCCCGGGACTGAGTACAGCGGGCCGTAGAGTTTCATGACTTCGCGCACCTTGTAAGCGACGCCTTCGCCGATCTCCTCCTCTTCACCGCGCCGTCGGATCTCTGGACTGTCGGGGTCGCCCAGCAGAATCCGGGCACGCACGCCGGACGACGCCTTCTGTCTCAGTAGTTGGGGCCACCGTGGGTTCTCCGCCAGAAACACGCCCGCGTGGACGAGTACGCCGATCTCCCGCTCCGCCCGGCCGAAGAGCTGCAGCCAGAGTTCCGGAGGGACGTAGGAGCGGTGCGGGTACACCTTCAGGACTTCAGCGTCGGCTGCGTCCTGCCGCTGGTTGTCAGGAAGGCCGTTCGGCCAGAGGTATGTCTCGTCTTCCTGCAGGAATGCGGCGATGGTAAGGCGGTGGCGCCGGTAGGGCGCGCGTCCCTGTGTGATCCAGCGCTCGACAGTTTTCGGGTCCACCCCGACGTGGGCCGCCATGGCGTCGACCGTGATGCCATGCGTCAACATCGCCGATCGTAAGCGCTCGTTCGCCATCCCAACTCCCAGGGACGTCCAGGGACGTACTCGACCTCCCGAACGCTATCGAGGACGTCCCAAGTCGTCCAGGGATGCGGTGACTTCGTCCCTGGTCCCCACGGCAACCTGAAGGCGCATCGCGCGGCACTCCGAAAACGGCACTGGGCTTGACAGCCGTGATTAAGTGCGCCACGGTGAAATACACGTTCAAGCATGTATCGCATCTGCTCGTGCGGTGGGACTCCCCAGCAAGGTCGCCCGCCGCCGGGCTCTCCCTGCCACATCGACTCAGGAGAGCACCATGCGCACGTACATCGGCCATCAACAGGCTGTCTCCGCCGAAGACTTCGTGGAGCTCGCCCTTGGCACCCCGGTTGAGCTGTGGCTCGGGGCCGAGAGCGAGACGGACGAGGAGCGCGCCGCTCGCCTGGACGCGGCGCGCGACATCCTCGCCGACCCCGAGTACCGCAGCCTGCCGGACGACGTGGCCCGCATCGCCGCCGAGGTGATCGAGGCGCACGCCCCGGAGCTGTTCAACGTCGTTCCGCTGGCGCGGCCGACCCGGCGCCGCCGGTCCTCCCGGAAGGGAGCGGCGGCATGACGACCGTAACCGAGACGGTGCGGCCGACGGTGCCGCCGCTGACGCGCCCCGAGATGGGCCTTGCCGGACTGGGCGCGCTGGCCGCGGCCGGGGTCGGTGCCCTGGGACTGATCGCCTCGTTCGACGCGGTCTCCTCTGCCGCCGCCCGGTGGAGTTTCGGCGCGCCGTGGATGCTGCCGGTCGGGATCGACGTGGCCATTCCGGTGTTCACCGTGGCCAATCTGCTGCTGATCCGGATGGACATGGCGTTGGCGTGGGTGCGGTTCGTGCCGTGGGTGCTGACGCTGGTCACGTGCGGCCTGAATGTCGCCGCTGGGCACTCGCTGTGGGCCAAGGTCGCGCACGGCACGATGCCCCTGCTGTGGGTGGTGTTCTCCGAGATCGGCGCCCACGTCTACGCCGTGCGGATCGGCGCCGCGACCGGCCGCCGGATGGAGAAGGTGCGGTTCTCCCGCTGGATGCTCGCTCCACTGTCGACGTTCGCCCTGTGGCGGCGGATGACGCTGTGGGAGATCACGTCGTACTCCGAGGCGCTGAAGCGGGAGCGTGAGCGGCAGTTGGCCCGTGCCCGGCTGCGCGAGCGGCACGGTCGGCGGTGGCGGTCGAAGACCCCGCGCCCGGAACGCGTGCTGCTGAAACTGGGCGAGCTGGCCCCGGCCAGCGAGGATGTCCCACCCGTGCCGCCGCAGCAGACGGCCGAGCCGAAGCCGGAGGCGCCCAAGGCGCCGCGCAAGCGCCCGGCCAGCACCAAGGGCAAGGCCAAGACCGGCAAGGCCACGCGGACTCCGGCGGAACTGCTCGCCGAGGCGCGCCAGGCCACGGCCGACTGGGCCGATGACGCAATCAACGCGGAAGCCATCCGGACCACGCTGCACTGCTCGGCTGCCAACTCCCGTGTGCTGCGTGACCTGTTGCTGAACGAGCGGGCCGAGGGGCGTCGTCTGCACTCCGTCGACGGCGACGACAGTGAGGGCACCGAGGGGGCGGCGGCATGACGGCGCCACGTCTGCGGGTGCTCTCGCTGGGTGCGGGGGTGCAGTCCACCACGCTGCTGATGTTGGCTGCCGACGGTCGGTTGCCGAAGTGGGATGCCGCGATCTTCGCGGACACCGGATGGGAACCGGCGCGGGTGTACGCGCACCTTGACCGGCTGGAACGCGAGATTGCCCAGCCCGCCGGCATCCCCGTTCACCGCGTCCGCGTCGAGGGCGGTAACGCCCAGCGGGTCAGCGGCAACCTGCGGGCCGACTCCCTCAACCCTGGCTCGTTCGTCCGCATCCCGGTCTTCGTCATCGACCGCGAGGGCACGCGCGCCGCGATGGTGCGGCGTCAGTGCACCGAGGAGTACAAGGTCAAGCCCATCAAGGCCGCGGTCCGCGCGATGCTCGGCTACCCGCACCCGCGGCCCGTTCCGGCGGACGTGTTCGTAGAGCAGGCCATCGGCATCAGCCAGGATGAGTTCGAGCGGGCCAAGGACGCATCCGTCCGCTACCTGCGCAACATCTTCCCGCTGCTGCACCTGGACGGCGCCGCGGACGGCCGCGAGGGCTGGACACGGAATGACTGCCTGCGCTACCTGCGCTCGCGCGGCTGGGGCGAGACCCCCAAGTCGGCCTGCATCGGGTGCCCGTTCCACGGCAACCGGCAGTGGCGCGAGCTGCGCGACCACCACCCCGAGGAGTGGGCGGATGCCGTCGACTTCGACCACCGCCTACGCCAGACCCGGCTTCGGGGCATCAAGGCCGCGCCGTATCTGCACCGCAGCTTGCTTCCGCTCGATCAGGCCCCCATCGACCGCGTGACGCGCACTGAGTGGGCCGACCGGCAGGGCGACTTGTTCGACGCGGCAGCGGACGCGGAAGCCGAAGACGGCGCCGCACTCGGCTGCTCCCCGTGGTCCTGCCGTGGCGACAGCCCCGAGGCGGTGGCCTGATGTCCGGCGCGTTCGGCAAGTGCTTCGACCCGTCCGGCACCCGGTTCGGGGTCCCCACCTACCCGTGGCACTTCGCCCCGGACGGCTACGCCACCCGCCGACAGTTGCGCGCCCGCGGGCTGCGGCCGGGCGGACAGCCGGTCGCGGCTCAGGTGATGCGCCGCCAACGGCTGCATCCCGACCTCGCTCGGCATGTGCATCCTCTGCGCCTACCCCAAGGAACAGCGCGCCGCGTAACCCGCTACGGGGCCCGGTCTCAACCGACCAGAGCAGTGGCCGGGCCCCGCGTCCCTCCCAGAGAGAAGGAAGTCTCAGTGAAACACCCCGACGACGACAACGAACTGTTCAACCGGCTGGAAGCCGAGATGGCCGCCGACTCCGACGGCGCTGTGGTCGACCTGGACAAGGCCCGGTCGGCCCGTGCCGAGTCAGCCGACCGTACGCCCGACTCCGGGCCCGACCGGTCGGGCCACTCGAAGCTGACCGAGTCGGCCGACCCGAGCGAGGGGGAGTCGGGCGACTCCGGCCGGACCCTGGTCGACCGTGCGGCGCCGACTCAGTCGGGCCCAGGTCTGATCGACCGCATCCGCGACTCCAAGCGGCTGGACGTCCTCCCGGCGTGGGTGAAGTCGGGCCCGGAGTTCGCCGACGCGATGCGGTGGCTGGCCGGACACGTCTGGCACACCATCGCCTTCCACGCGGTCCGCGTGCCGTTCCTGTACGTGCCCAAGCTCATCTGGCGCTCGCCGCGCGGCCTGGCCAACACCCTCGGCCGGATCGGCCGTTGGGCGGTCGACGCGGAAGGCGAGCCGCTGCGGCAGGCCGAGGCACGGCGGGAGAACTCCGAGCTGTACCTGAAGCTCTCGCGCCAGCGTGACCGCCGGGTGCGGCTGCGGATGCTCGTCACCATCCTCGGGGCCCTGTCCGCCCTGGGCATGGCCTTGTTCCTGGTGTTCGGCGCGGAGCCGCGCACGCAGGTCATCGCCGCCGTGGTCGCCGTGCTGACGCTGGGCTGGCTGGGTGCGCCGGCGGATGCACCGCTGGCCACCCGCGCGGTCATCAAGACCGAGGTGCAGAAGCTGACCAGCGACATCGTCATCAAGGCCATGGCGTCCATCGGCATCGGGCAGATTGCTTCAGCGGTGGCCAAGGGCCAGGACGGCATCAAGTTCGTTGCCCCGATCACCCGCGAGGGGCCGGGCTGGCGTGCGGACATCGACCTGCCGTTGGGTGTGACGGTCGCGGACGTGGCCGACCGGCGCGCCCGGCTCGCCTCTGGCCTGCGCCGCCCGCTGGGCTGCGTGTGGCCCGACGCCGACCCCAGCGAGCACGAGGGGCGCCTCATCCTGTGGGTGGGGGACCGGGACCTGTCCAAGACCGGCATCGTCAAGTGGCCGCTCGCCAACGCGTCCAAGCACGACATCTTCAAGCGGATTCCGTTCGGCATCGACCCGCGCGGCCGGGCTCAGTCGGTGCCGATGATCCAGCACAACATCCTGATCGGCTCGCTGCCCGGCCAGGGCAAGACTGCCTCCGTGCGCGTGCTGAGCTGCGGCGCCGCCATGGACCCTTCCGTGGAACTGTGGCTTCACGAGAACAAGGGCACCGGCGACCTCGACTCCCTCGAATGCGTCAGCCACCGGTTCGTGTCCGGCATCGACGACGAATCGATCAAGTACGCGGCCGACTCGCTGAAGCTGCTGCGCGAGGAGGTCATGCGCCGCGCGGCTGCGATCAAGAAGCTGCCCCGGGATCTGTGCCCGGACAAGCGCGTCACCCGTGCCATCGCCGACAAGCGCTCGCTGAAGCTGTGGCCGCTGGTCGGCGTGTTCGATGAGTGCCAGAACCTGTTCGCCCACCCCAAGTACGGCAAACAGGCAGGTGACGACGCTGAGTTCATCATCAAGCTCGGTCGCGCCCTCGGGGTGATTCTCATCCTGGCCACGCAGCGCCCGGACAAGGACTCGCTCCCGACCGGGATCAGCGGCAACGTGTCCATCCGCTTCGCCCTCAAGGTCGCCGGGCAGGTCGAGAACGACATGATTCTGGGCACGTCCGCGTACAAGAACGGCGTGCGCGCCACCTCGTTCCGCCCGGAGATCGACGCCGGTAACGGCTACCTCGCCGGAGCCACCGCGCTGCCGGTCGTGGTACGCACCGCCTACCTGGACGACAACGCCACCCACGCCATCGCCCAGCGCGCCCACGCCCTGCGCAAGACCGCAGGAACCCTGTCCGGGCACGCGCTCGGGGAGGACGCCGAGAGCACGTCCGGCCCGTCCTACGACCTGCTCGCCGACGTCGCCGCCGTCGTGCCGCCGTCGGAAGAGCGGGTGTGGAACGAGCGGATCGCCGCCCGGCTTGCCGAGCTGCGGCCGGAGGTCTACGGCGGCTGGAAGGGCGAGAACGTCACATCCGCGCTCAAGCCGCACGGCATCAAGACCCGTGATGTGGCCGGGACCACCGACGACGGCACCCGCACCACCCGCCGCGGCATCGCCCGCGCCGACCTCATGAAGGCGATTGCGGAGCGTGACGAAAAGCGGGGTGCCGCCTAGCTCTGGACGGTGCTACCGGTAGCACGTCGCCCTGCTACCGGTAGCACCCCCGCTAGCACCCCACATAGCACCTGATCTGCGATCTAGCGCATAGCGCCCCACCTGCACGAACCCCGGAAACCCCGAGAAAGGGCCCCCGATGACCCTCATCGCCCTTGCTACCGCCTGCCTGATGCTCGTCACGTTCGGTTACAGCGCTCTGTGTGCGGCCAGTCCGTTCGGCACCTGCCGCAAGTGCAACGGCTTCGGCTTCGCCATGGACACCGACCGCAAGGGACAGCCCAAGCGCGGCAAGAGCTGCCGCCGCTGCAAGGCCACCGGCAAGCGCATACGCGTCGGCCGCTGGCTCTTCAACCGCGCCCAGCGGATCTACCGCGAAGGCACCCACTGACCACCCGCCCACACCACCCGAAGGAGGTTCCGTCCGTGGCCGTCACCGTCTCGCTCGTGGCCCTGTTCGGACTCGTCCTGTTCTTCCTGCTGCGCTCCAAGTCCCTCGGCTACGGCGCCGCCTTCATCGCCGCCGGGTTCGGCTTCTTCCTCGCCTCCACCGGCGCCGCCGGACCCATCAACCAGCTCGCCGCCGCTGTCATCGACGCCGTCAAGCAACTGTGAGGAGTCCGGCCATGAACGAACAGATCATCGCCCGGCACTGGCTCGCCATCATCGCGCCCAAGGCCGCCCCCGCGCTGGCCACGTCCACCGTGCTCATCCTGGCACGCATCTGGAACGCCAACGGCGCCGAACACTCCGTCGGCAACGCCGTGCTGATGACCGCGCTGTCCCTCGGAGCCGCCGCGGCCGGGGTGTGCGCGAGCATCGGCCAGGTCGGAGACAGCGTCATCGCCGGAACCGCGTTCGCCGCCTCCGGCGGGCTCGCCCTCGCGGGCGTCGCCGGATACGCCGACGGGCTGTCCCTGCCGCTGCTGCTGTGGGTGCTGGCAACCGCCATCGCCTACGGGCTCGCCGCGCGGTACTGGCGCACCGACTGCCGCGAGCACATCGCGTACGAGCGGCAGACCAGCGCGCGCCGCGAGGAGCACGCCCACATCGAGCGCGTCGAAGCCCTGCGCGCCGGAGCACAGATCGAGGTGGCCCGCACCGGCGCCGCCTACGCCGAACAGCTCGCCCAGGCCCTCATCACCCGCGCCGCCCTGCCCGGCTTCGACTTCAAGGCCGTGGAAGCCACCGGACTGCCCGAACTCCCCTCCACCAACACCAAGGAGAGCTGACCATGTTCGAGATCCGCATCATCTGCGACCCAGTCGACACCGACCGCGTCACCGACGCGCTGTCCCAGGCCTTCACCGCCGGCCCCGTAAGTCAGCACCCCACCCGCGACGGCGAGCGGCTGCGCATGTACCTCACGGCCGACCACCACAGCAACACCGGCCCGTGGCCCACTCCGGAAGAGGCCTACGCGCTCGCCCCGAGCCTCGTCAGCGAGATCGGATGGACCGCCGACCAAGCCGCCAACAAGCCGTTCGGAACCCGGCTGCCGCGTGACTTCTGGCTCCGCAAAGCGGCGCTGTTGGATCGCATCGCCCTGCAGGACGTGGGCGACGACGCGGCCGAGGTGGCGAACGAGGCGGCCGAGCGGCTGATGAGCCTGGACGACGCGGGCGTCATCTGCGAACCGCGCCACTACGTCCGCCAGCAGTACGCCCACTGGATCAACAACCAGTAGCAACGCCGCGGCGGCGGGACTCCCCAGCAAGGTCGCCCGCCGCCGCGGTTCTCCCTGCCCATCCGTAGACAGAACAGGAGAACCCCCAGCATGCCGTACCTGGACGGCTCTGCCCAGCTCACCGCCGCGCTTGACGCAGCGTCGCGTGACTGGCACGTCTTCCCCCTCATCTGCGGTGACAAGCGCCCGGCCGTGACCGACTGGGAGACCCGCGCCACCACCGACCCCGAGCGCATCACCCGCGCGTGGTCCGTCGCTGCCTTCAACGTCGGCATCGCCACCGGCCCTTCCGGCCTGGTCGTCATCGACCTGGATCGGCCCAAGCACCCCGGCGACACCCCGCCGGCCGTTTGGGCGGAGCACGGCGTCACCGACGGCACCGACGTGCTCGCCGTGCTCTGCGAGCGCCACGGCCAGCCCTTCCCCGCCGACACCTACACCGTCCGTACCTGGAGCGGCGGTACCCACCTGTACTTCGCCGCACCCGAGGGTGAACCCTTGCGTAACACCGCCGGGGACAGCGCCCGCGGGCTGGGCTGGAAGGTCGACACCCGCGCGTGGGGCGGTCTCGTGGTCGGCGCGGGCAGCGCCTTCGCCGGACGCCCGTACGGGGTCATCCGCAACGCCCCCGTGGCGCCGCTGCCGGGCTGGCTCGCTGAACTCATGCGCCCGGCGCCGCTGCCCCCGCAGACGCCCATCACGGTCACTCTCACGGGCCATGGGCGGCGCACCGCTTTCCTCCGGTCCGCCGTCAACGGGGAAGTTGAGCGGGTCACCGGCTCCGGCCAACACGAGCACAACAACAGCCTCTACATCGCCGCGGTCGCCCTCGGGCAGCTCGTTGCCGGGGGCGAGCTGAGCGAAGCCGACGTGACTGGCTGGCTGCTCACGGCCGCGCTTCAGGTCGGCCAGGGCGAGCGCGAGGCACAGCGCACGATCGCCTCCGGTCTTCGGGCCGGAGCACGGCGCCCCCGGACGGTTGCGGCATGAGCGCCAACCCCATCCCGCCGCTGCACCTGTACTCCGTGCCCAGCGACCCCGGACAGGCCCCCGCGGCGCCGCCGAAGCGGGAGCGCCCACGGACGGCATGGACGGCTGATCAGCTCATGGCTGCGCATTTCCCGGAGCCGAAATGGGCCGTGCCCGGCATCCTCGCTGAAGGTGTCAGCGTGCTCGCCGGACCGCCCAAGGTCGGCAAGTCCTGGCTCTCCCTCGGACTGGGCCTGTCGGTCGCGGCCGGAGACAAGGCGTTCGACTCCGTGCCCGTCCAGGGCGGCCCGGTGCTCTACCTCGCCCTGGAAGACACCCCGCGTCGTCTCCAGACCCGCATGGGCAAGCTACTCGGAGGACAGCCAGCCCCCGCCGGGCTGACCCTGGTCACCGAATGCCCGCCCTTCCCCCAGGGCGGCACCGAGGCCATCGCCCAGTGGCTGGAGCGCAACCCCGATGCGCGCATGGTGGTCATCGACGTGTTCGCCAAGATGCGCGGGCAGTCCCCGGCCGGCGTGTCGGCGTACGACGCGGACTATGTCGCCGTGGGCTACGCCAAGAGGCTCGCCGACCACTACGGCGTGGCCGTTGTCCTGGTCCACCACGTCCGCAAGGCGGGCTCCGAGGACTTCCTCACCGAGGTCTCCGGCACTAACGGCATCGCCGGAGCCGCTGACGCCACGCTCGTACTGAAGCGAGCGCGCGGGCAGGCGGACGGCATCCTGCACGTCACCGGCCGCGACGTGGACGAAGCCGAGTACGCCCTCAGCTTCCAAGCCGCCTCCGGCGCCTGGCACCTGCTGGACGGCCCGGTCACCGACCACACCGTCAGCGACACCCGCGCCACGATCCTGCGCTACGTCCGCGCCAACCCCGGCGCCAAGCCGAAGGACATGGCGGGCGAGCTGCCGCAGGTCGACATCGACACGATCCGCCGCACGTGCAACCGCATGGCCGATGCCGGACAGCTCACTAAGGACCCCGGCGGCCGGTACTACCCGGACACCGAGACCCGGACACAGGGCGACCAAGAGGTGTCCGCACTGTCCGGCTGTCCGGTTACCCCCTCTGACCAGCACGAACACCCCGGACAGTCGGAATTCGAGCTGTCCGGCCTGTCCGGTGCGGACGACGCCGAAGGGATGACGGAATGAGCGCCCGTACGCGGGACGAGAAGATGACCGTCAAGGAGGTCATCACTGATCTGAAGGTCGCCCCGTCGACCTTCTACCGGTGGCGCCAGCTCGGGAAGGGACCCCGCTCGATCAAGCTCCCGAACGGCGACGTGCGGATCCGGCGGTCGGAGTACGAGCGTTGGCTTGCGGAGCGGGAGGACGCGGCGTGAGCCCTGAGACCGACACCCCACCCGGGCGCCCTCGCGGGTCCGCCCGGCCGGGCTACTCGTTCGACGTCAAGCTGTGGAAGGTGTCCAAGACCGGCCGCAAGTCCCGCCCGTGGCGCCTCCGGTGGGTGGTCGCAGGGCAGGTGCACGGCGACACGTTCACCACGTCCGCTCTCGCGGAAAGCCGACGGTCCGAGCTGTGGCAGGCCATGAACCGGCGCGGTGAGGCGTTCGAGATCGAATCCGGACTGCCCGAGTCCGAGGTGCGCGCGGCGGCCGAAGCTGCCGAAGCAGCGGACGCCGAACCGTCGTTGCGGTGGTTCGAATTCTGCCGGAAGTACGTGGCCGGGCGGTGGCGTACGGCTGCGGCCAAGACCCGTGAGGGCATGGCCGACGGTCTCGCGGCCGTGACGCTCGCCATGGTCAAGCGCGGCGACGGCGCTCCCGACGATGAGCCCCTGCGGCTGGCCTTCCGCTGGGGGATCGTGCCCGCGAACGAGGGGGAGGACCCGCCGGCCGAACTCAAGGCCGCGTACGAGTGGATCACAACGACCGACCGGCCCTTGAGCGACCTTGCCGATGCCGAGTTGTTCGAGGATGTGCTGTACCGCGTCAGCTACAAGCTGGACGGCACCCCGGCCGCGGGAGACACGTACAAGCGGCGCCGCCGGGCCCTGAACGCCGCTCTCGAACACGCCGTTGCCACAGGGGAGCTCCCGGAGAACCCGCTTCAGCGGACCCGCCGAAAGCGCGTCGGCTCCAACGACGTGGTGGACCCGCGCGTCCTGGTGAACGCCCTACAGGCCCGGCAGTTGCTCATCGCCGTTTCCTACGTCGGGTCGTGGGACCGCTGCCGAGGGCGGCGCCTGGTGGCCTTCTATGCGGTCCTGTACTACGCGGGGCTCCGGCCCGCTGAGGCGGTCGGGCTACGGCTGTCGGACTGCCACCTGCCAGAGAAGGGCTGGGGCACGCTGACGCTGCGGGAGACACGCCCCGTCTCCGGCAAGCAGTGGACCGACTCCGGGGATCGCCACGACCGGCGAGGTCTGAAGGCGCGCGAGGCGTCCACCGACCGACCGGTCCCCATCCCGCCGGTCCTGGTTGCCATCATCCGAGCTCACCTGAAGGCGTTCGGGACGGCCAAGGAAGGGCGCGTGTTCGGGAACGAGCGCGGGGGAGTGGTCGGCTCCTCCACCTACTGGCGCGTGTGGGAGGAAGCACGGGGGTACGCCCTCCCGCCGGAGCGCATCGACTCGCCGTTGGCCGGGCGCCCATACGACCTGCGCCACGCATGCATCACGCGGTGGTTGAACGCCGGAGTGCCTATCGCCGAGGTAGCGCGCAGGGTTGGCAACTCGCCGGAGGTCATCCACCGCCGGTACCACGGTTGCATAGATGGTCATGAAGAAGCCGCCAACGCCAAGATTGCCAAATCATTGGATGAGGAGGGAGACGTGGTGTAACAACGAGTTCGATGTCCGCAGGGCAGTCCAGACCGCTCGGACTGCCCTCGCCCTCTGTCTGCCGGTCCAGTATGAAGCCACGCTTAAGAAGCCTCACATTGCGCCGATAGTTATCCAATAATAAGGAGCATCGTGGAAGAAAAAGACGAGAGCCTCTTGAGTGGGAGCCTCGGATACTTCTGGGAAGATGTTCGGTTGGGGAAGTCTTCCGGTGGCAAGGCGAGAGGATTCTTGAAGAGGCTGAACGACGGGAATGTTCAGCTTGAGTATTTTCTGGACGAAGAATCTGATCAGGGGGATACTTACAAATTCCCCAAGTGTATCTACGGTGCCACTGTAAATGGTCACGTTCTGCTATTGGATCTCGTTCGATCCAGGGTAACGAGGCGAACGCATGGGCTGCCATCTGTGCGCACTCAAACAGCCGGAACGGCGATCCTCGGAGTAATGCCCGGGCATGCGAAATTGGATGCGGTCACTTCTGTATCCGTCTTCTTCCCTGGTGTTACTCATTGGGCTGGCTTGCAGACTGTTAAAGAGGAAGCGCGGAGTGATGACAGAGGGCGCGGGAAGAGTGTCTCTCTGCATGTTGAAGCGGCACCAAAGCAAGAGTGCCGGCTTAGTAAAGGTCGCATGATCTCGATCGCTTCGCATTGGAAGTTGGGAGGAACTGTTGACGACAGATCGATCTTTGCGCCTGTGGCTCTGGAATGCTCTGCGCGTAGGGCTCAACCCTTCCGTGATCTTCTAGATCCGCTGGTTCAGATTCAGGATATTCTCAATATTGCCTATGCGGGATTCGTGCCAGCCCGTGGTGGGCGCGTCAGGTTCGCCGCGAATGAGAGTCCCCCAGTCCATCCCAGAGTCTGGTGTGCTCGGGTTATGCAAGCTCCTGAAGGTGTAGCCGCACCGAAATCCATGACCGCGATGCCGATGTTCTCTTTGGGGCACATTGGGGGTATTCGAGGGCTTGCCCGCTGGGTGAAATTCTGTGACCAAGTTCCGCGTGTTCACCGGGCGCTTTCTCTTGGGTATCGAATCGGCGTGGCCAACGTGGAAGCTCGTTTCTTGGAGGTGGCCTCAGCGATCGAATATTGGGTGGCTTTGCAAGATCAAGCAGGATTGCAGTGGGCCCAAGAGAAGAGGCGTCCTTTGGCGCTAGCCAATCGGGTTGGAAAGGATTTTGCTGCTTGGGTTGGTGATCCCAAGGAGTGGGACAGTGTCTTCGCTGGTACCTACAATGCCGTCAAGCATGATCCTAAATTTGTTCCTGATCCGTACGCCTTGAGTCACCTGGCTGGATCGGGGTGGCTCTTGCTGTTGTCGGCGATCCTGAATCGAACCTCTGGAACGAAACTCCCAGGGAAGGTGGTAATGGCTAGTCACAGAAATGCAGATCTGGGACGGAAGGTCTGCGATCTGCTGGCAGACCCTAACGCGCGAATCAAGCGGCGAGAGGAGCCGAGGAGGAAAAGGAAGCGCACATGAAGGTGTTGTGGGCGGCGGTGGCTCATATGGGTGCCGCCTAGGAGGCTTGCTCAGGCTCCCTGAGGGACTGTGCAGCCAGGTTGAGGAACTTCGACCATGGTGCGTGCAGTTCGGTCCGGCGTGTCCGGAAAGCGTCCCGGTGCGTGTCTGTTGGAAGTCCAGCAGTCATCGCGCCATCCCAAAACACCCATGATTGGTAAACCCGATTGGCCAGGTCGTAGATGTTCTGGCCAACGACACGCGCTTGGTCGGGCCCCCAGACCCCAAGGCGGAAGACGGCGCGCATAAGTCCCTCACTGGATGTCATGTAGTCGTCGTGCAACGCGGTCGGAGGTCTTTCTCCCAGCTGGAGTTTCACCCCGGCCGCTCCCAGAGTTCGATCGATCGTTGCTAGTTGATCAAGCGCATCCATCAAGGTCAGCATGCGTTGCTCTCGGGCCCAGTGGCGATGTTCCGCTTGTTCCTGTCCAGCTACCTGAGCACGGGCGGTTTCGAGGGTGCTCGTAGCGCCTCTGCGAGCGCCCCACACCGCGCCGGCAGTCGCGGCCAACGCCCCGACCAGCCCACAACCTCCGGCGATCAAGGCCGCCATGCCCTCATCCATCAGGTCATCCTCACCAGGCTGGGCACGGCGGGCCCGCGCCTTTGGCTGATGAGTGTGTCGGAGGTGTGTCGCGAATGCTGATAGACAACGAGAAAGAGCGGGAGTCAGTGAGACTGACTCCCGCTCTCTTATATCGGCATCCGCCCAGCTCAGCGGCTGATTCACGCTGACTGCTTGGCGAGTGCCCCCGGCAGGATTCGAACCTGCGCACACGGCTCCGGAGGCCGTTGCTCTATCCCCTGAGCTACGGGGGCGTGTCGGGCGCCTTGCTTGGCGGCGACGGGTAGAACCCTACCAGCTTCGGTGGGGTGTTCATGAACGGGTTTCCGGGTGGTGGCACCGGGCGTCACCTGGGGCGGCTCGCCCGCAGGGGGTGGAAGTGGGGAAAACCCGGACGCGGTGGCCGGTCCGGACCTACTCTCGAGTTGTGCCAGGCGCGTCGGGCCGGGTGCTTGTTGTGGACGACAACAAGGTCATCCGGCAGCTGATCAGGGTCAATCTCGAGCTCGAGGGGCTTGAGGTGGTGACCGCGGCCGATGGTGCCGAGTGTCTGGATGTCGTTCATCAGGTGCGGCCCGATGTGATCACCCTGGATGTGGTCATGCCCCGGCTGGACGGCCTCCGCACTGCAGCGCGGTTGCGCTCCGACCCCCGTACCCGCGATCTTCCCCTCGCCATCGTCAGCGCCTGTACCCAGTACGAGGTCGACAGCGGCCTCGACGTCGGTGTCGACGCCTTCCTCGCCAAGCCCTTCGAGCCCGCCGAACTCGTCAGCGTCGTACGGCGGTTGATGGACGGGAAGAGGAAGGATGGGGCAGCGGGCAGAGAGCGTGACCGTGGGGGTGGTGGCGGCCGGGGTGCCGACCGGGGCGACGGTGAGGCCGTCCTTGGGAACGTCTTCGGGGCCGAAGAGGCCG
Source organism: Streptomyces sp. NPDC049627 (assembly GCF_044465645.1). Taxonomy (NCBI): domain Bacteria; kingdom Bacillati; phylum Actinomycetota; class Actinomycetes; order Kitasatosporales; family Streptomycetaceae; genus Streptomyces; species Streptomyces sp. NPDC049627. Next base: position 518,162 of record NZ_JBITLW010000003.1, read on the forward strand.
CCGGGCATACCGGCGGCTGACGGCTGACGGCTGACGGCTAAGGGCTCAGGGCACTGAGGGCTGACCCTCCGGTGATTCCCGCGGCCCCTGGCAACACCCCCGCTGGCAACACCCCTGGACAGAACCCTGGGCAAGCCCCCGGACAGAACCCTGGGCAACACCCTTGGACAAAACCCCTGGGCAAGCCCCCGGCAAACCTCAGGGCATCACCCCGGGCTGCACGCCGTCCACATCGCGGGACCCCGCCAAACCCATTCGCGTACCCACCCCCTTCCTCCCATACGCTTGTCCCGTGACCCCCGTCGAGCTCTCCCGTACCGTGCTGCGCGCGGTGCGTCGTGCTGTCGACGAGGGGGAGCTGCGCGTCGCCGTGCCGGAGCGTGTCGTCGTCACCGCTCCCGGGCCCGGTGGCTGTGGGGACTACGCCACCAACGTCGCCCTCCAGCTCGCCCGCCCGGCCGGACAGCCGCCGCGTGACGTCGCCGGGATTCTCCAGGCCCATCTGGCCGGCGCCGACGGCGTCGCCGACGTTGTCATTACGGGGCCCGGCTTCCTCAACATCAGTCTCGGTGACACCGCCACCGCCACCCTCGTCGAGGAGATCCTGCGGCGCGGCACCCGGTACGGGCACGCCCACGCACCCTCCGCGGACCTCGTGCCGCTGGTCTGTCCCCGGGAGGTACGGGCCGTCGTCGTGATGGACGCGCTCGCGCGGATCCTCCGGTCGCAGGGCGCCGCCGTCCACACCCGCTGCGAGGCCCCGCTCGCGCCGGAGTGGGTCGACATCCTGGGCCTTCGTGTCGACGCACAGGCTGACCAGGCCGACCAAGCCGACCAGCCCAAGCAGCCCAACCAACCCAAGCAGCCCAACAAGCCCAAGCCGCTCAACCCGAAGCCCCCCCTCCCTCACTACGCCGTCCGGCCGGCCCCCGCCCCCGTCGACCCCCTCCCCCTCGGCCGCGACGCCGCCCGCTGGGCCCTCCTCCACCCCGCCGCCCACGACCGGCCCCGTATCACCGGCGAGCACCTCGTCCAGCGTGAGAGCAACCCTCTCTTCCGGGTCCGTTACGCACACGCCCGCACCCGGGCGCTCAGCCGTAACGCCGCCGACCTGGGCTTCGCCGCGGAAGCCGGGGACGTACGGCACGAAGTCACCGCGCTGCTCGCCGATCATCCCCGCGTCCTGGCCCAAGCGGCAGCCCACCGAGCGCCCGACCGTCTCGCCCGGCACCTCGTCACCGTCGCCGATGCCGTCCTGCCGCTCCTGCCTGCCGTTCTCCCCCGTGGTGCGGAGAAACCCTCGGCCGCCCACCGTGCCCGGCTCGCCCTCGCCGAAGCCGCCGGGACGGTGCTGGCCGGTGGCCTGTCCCTGCTCGGCATCGACGCACCCGACCACCTCTGAGAGAGCCGAAGAGAAGACCGATGAGCCGTTCCGCACACCCCGCCGGGCCCCGTCACGCCGATGTGCTCCCCGAGGGCCACTACTCGGCCCCGCCCGCCGATCTCAACGACCTCGACCCCAAGGTGTGGGCCCAGACCGTCGGCCGGAACGCCGACGGTGTCGTCACCGTCGGCGGGATCGATGTGAAGACGCTCGCCGAGCAGCACGGCACCCCCGCCTACATCCTCGACGAGGCCGACTTCCGCGCGCGGGCGCGTGCCTGGCGCAGTGCGTTCGGGGCCGACGCCGACGTCTTCTACGCGGGCAAGGCGTTCCTGTCCCGTGCCGTCGTGCGGTGGCTGCACGAGGAGGGGCTCAATCTCGATGTGTGCTCCGGTGGCGAGCTCGCCACCGCTCTCTCCGCCGGTATGCCCGCCGACCGCATCGCCTTCCACGGCAACAACAAGTCCGTCGACGAGATCACCCGGGCCGTCGACGCCGGCGTCGGACGGATCGTCCTCGACTCCTTCCAGGAGATCGTGCGGGTCGCTCACATCGCGCAGTCCCTGGGCAAGCGGCAGCGCGTCCAGATCCGGATCACCGTCGGGGTCGAAGCCCACACCCACGAGTTCATCGCCACCGCGCACGAGGACCAGAAGTTCGGCATCCCGCTCGCCGGGGGGCAGGCCGCCGAGGCCGTACGGCGGGCGCTGAAGCTCGACGGGCTGGAGCTCATCGGGATCCACTCCCACATCGGGTCGCAGATCTTCGACATGTCCGGGTTCGAGGTCGCCGCGCACCGGGTCGTCGGGTTGCTCAAGGACATCCGTGACGAGCACGGCGTCGAACTGCCCGAGATCGACCTCGGGGGCGGGCTCGGGATCGCGTACACCAGTGACGACGATCCCCGTGAGCCGCACGAGATCGCCAAGGCGCTCACCGAGATCGTCACCCGTGAGTGCGAGGCCGCCCGGCTGCGGACTCCGCGCATCTCCGTCGAGCCGGGGCGGGCCATCGTCGGGCCGACCGCCTTCACGCTCTACGAGGTCGGCACCATCAAGCCGCTCGACGGACTGCGCACGTACGTCTCCGTCGACGGCGGCATGTCCGACAACATCCGTACGGCGCTCTACGACGCGGAGTACAGCGTCGCCCTCGTGTCCCGGACGAGCGAGGCCGAGCCCATGCTCGCGCGCGTCGTCGGCAAGCACTGCGAGAGCGGGGACATCGTCGTGAAGGACGCGTTCCTTCCCGCCGACCTGGCACCGGGTGACCTCGTCGCCGTACCGGCCACGGGTGCCTACTGCCGGTCCATGGCCAGCAACTACAACCATGTGCTCCGGCCGCCCGTCGTCGCTGTGAACGACGGTGAGGCCCGGGTGATCGTCCGCCGGGAGACGGAGGACGACCTCCTGCGTCTCGACGTCGGCTAGGTCCCCGGCCACGGGGGTGGAAGATCTCCTGTGATCCACCCCCGTACAAATGAAATAGATGTCTCACGATCCGGACGAAGGGCAGAAACTCCCGTCCGGTGAGTGAGACTGGTGCAACCGTAGACGGTATGAGGAAACGAGGTCGGATGATGCGTACGCGTCCGCTGAAGGTGGCGCTGCTGGGCTGTGGGGTTGTCGGCTCAGAGGTGGCGCGCATCATGACGACGCACGCCGACGACCTCGCCGCCCGGATCGGGGCGCCCGTGGAGCTCGCGGGTGTGGCCGTACGGCGGCCCTCCAGGGTCCGTGAGGGCATCGACCCGGCGCTCATCACCACCGACGCCACCGCCCTCGTCAAACGCGGCGACATCGACGTCGTGGTGGAGGTCATCGGCGGCATCGAGCCCGCCCGCACCCTCATCACCACCGCCTTCGAGCACGGCGCGTCGGTCGTGTCGGCCAACAAGGCGCTCCTCGCCCAGGACGGCGCCGCCCTCCACGCGGCTGCGGAAGCGAACGACAAGGACCTCTACTACGAGGCCGCCGTCGCCGGTGCCATCCCGCTGATCCGCCCGCTGCGCGAGTCCCTCGCCGGCGACAAGGTCAACCGGGTGCTCGGCATCGTCAACGGGACGACCAACTTCATCCTCGACAAGATGGACTCGACGGGCGCCGGGTATCAGGAGGCCCTCGACGAGGCCACCGCCCTGGGGTACGCGGAGGCCGACCCGACCGCCGACGTCGAAGGGTTCGACGCCGCCGCCAAGGCCGCCATCCTCGCCGGTATCGCCTTCCACACGCGCGTGCGTCTCGACGACGTCTACCGCGAGGGCATGACCGAGGTGACCGCGGCCGACTTCGCCTCCGCGAAGGAGATGGGCTGCACCATCAAGCTGCTCGCCATCTGCGAGCGGGCCGCGGACGGTGGGTCGGTCACCGCGCGCGTGCATCCCGCCATGATTCCGCTGACCCACCCGCTCGCCTCCGTGCGCGGCGCGTACAACGCCGTGTTCGTCGAGTCCGACGCCTCCGGGCAGCTCATGTTCTACGGCCCCGGCGCGGGCGGTTCCCCGACCGCGTCCGCCGTGCTCGGCGACCTCGTCGCCGTCTGCCGCAACCGGCTCAGCGGGGCAACGGGGCCCGGCGAGTCGGCGTACGCCGCCCTGACCGTCTCGCCGATGGGCGACGTCGTCACGCGCTATCACATCAGCCTCGACGTGGCGGACAAACCGGGCGTTCTCGCCCAGGTCGCGACCGTGTTCGCGGAGCACGGCGTGTCGATCGATACGGTTCGCCAGCAGGGCAAGGACGGCGAGGCCTCCCTCGTCGTCGTCACCCACCGTGCGTCGGACGCGGCCCTCGTCGGGACCGTCGAGGCGCTGCGCAAGCTCGACACCGTGCGGGGTGTCGCCAGCATCATGCGGGTTGAAGGAGAGTAACCAGCAATGACCCACCAGTGGCGCGGAATCATCGAGGAGTACCGGGACCGGCTGCCCGTCTCCGACACCACGCCGGTCGTGACGCTCCGCGAGGGCGGCACGCCCCTCGTGCCCGCGCAGGTGCTCTCCGAGCGCACGGGCTGCGAGGTCCACCTGAAGGTGGAGGGTGCCAACCCCACCGGGTCCTTCAAGGACCGCGGCATGACCATGGCCATCAGCAAGGCCAAGGAGGAGGGGGCGAAGGCGGTCATCTGCGCCTCCACCGGAAACACCTCCGCCTCCGCCGCCGCCTACGCCGTCCGCGCGGGAATGGTTTCGGCCGTTCTCGTGCCGCAGGGCAAGATCGCGCTCGGCAAGATGGGCCAGGCGCTCGTGCACGGCGCGAAGATCCTCCAGGTCGACGGCAACTTCGACGACTGCCTCACGCTCGCCCGTGACCTGAGCGACAACTACCCCGTGGCGCTGGTCAATTCAGTCAATCCGGTGCGTATCGAGGGTCAGAAGACGGCGTCCTTCGAGATCGTGGACATGCTCGGGGACGCCCCCGACATCCACGTCCTGCCGGTGGGCAACGCGGGCAACATCACCGCGTACTGGAAGGGGTACAAGGAGTACGCCGCCGACGGTGTCTCGAAGCAGACGCCGCGCATGTGGGGTTTCCAGGCCTCTGGCTCCGCACCCATCGTGCGCGGCGAGGTCGTCAAGGACCCGTCGACCATCGCCACCGCCATCCGCATCGGCAACCCGGCCTCGTGGCAGTACGCGCTCGCCGCGCGGGACGAGTCCGGCGGGTTCATCGACGAGGTGACGGACCGTGAAATCCTGCGCGCCTACCGGCTGTTGGCCGCGCAGGAGGGCGTCTTCGTGGAGCCCGCCTCCGCCGCGTCCGTGGCCGGTCTGCTGAAGGCCGCCGAGCAGGGCGAGGTCGACCCGGGCCAGCGCATCGTGTGCACCGTCACCGGCAACGGCCTCAAGGACCCCGACTGGGCCGTCGCCGGTGCCCCGCAGCCCGTCACCGTCCCGGTCGACGCGGCGACGGCGGCCGAGCGGCTCGGGCTGGCGTAGACGGGCCCATACCCCGGGGCAGACGACTCGCGTACGCGAGTAAGACGGCGCTTACCTGGGGAACTTCCCTACGGGGGGTGCACAGGGGGCTTACGACACGCATCGTGCGCCTCCTGTGCGCCCTATGTCGCCACAGAACCTACCTTCGATAGGCTGTAGCGAACCCGCCCGCCGCATATGCCTCCGCATGGGGCTCGGTGCCGCGCCGTCTCCGTGGCCCGGAAGCGGCCGCAAGGGTCCTCGTACGTCATCGAATGTCTTCGACAATCACGCAGCTCAAGGAGAGTCATCGAGCGATGGCCGGTCCAGCCTTCCGCGCCGCCGCCGTCCGGGTGCGCGTCCCCGCCACCAGCGCCAACCTCGGCCCGGGCTTCGACGCCCTCGGCCTGTCGCTGGGGCTCTACGACGACGTCGTCGTCCGGGTGGCCGACTCCGGGCTGCACATCGACATCGCGGGTGAAGGCAGCGAGACGCTGCCACGTGACGAAAACCACCTTCTCGTACGCTCCCTGCGCACCGCCTTCGATCTGCTGGGCGGCCAGCCGCGCGGCCTGGAGATCGTCTGCGCCAACCGCATCCCGCACGGCCGGGGTCTCGGCTCCTCGTCGGCCGCCATCTGCGCCGGTATCGTCGCCGCGCGCGCCGTGACCATAGGCGGCGAGGCCAGGCTCGACGACACGGCCCTCCTGGAGCTCGCCACCGAGATCGAGGGCCACCCCGACAATGTGGCGGCCTGTCTGCTCGGCGGTTTCACCCTCTCCTGGATGGAGCGCGGTGCCGCGCGCGCGATCAGGATGGATCCCGCCGATTCCATCGTTCCGGTGGTTTTCGTGCCCGGAAAGCCGGTCCTCACCGAGACCGCGCGCGGCCTGCTCCCGCGCACCGTGCCGCACGTCGACGCCGCCACCAACGCGGGCCGTGCCGCCCTGCTCGTCGAGGCCCTGACCAGGCGCCCCGAGCTGCTGCTGCCGGCCACCGAGGACCGGCTCCACCAGGAGTACCGCGCACCGGCGATGCCCGAGAGCGCCGCACTGGTGGAGCGGCTGCGGGCCGACGGCGTCCCGGCAGTCATCTCCGGCGCGGGCCCCACGGTGCTGGCGCTGGCCGACGGCGACAGCGCCGACAAGGTGGCCCATCTGGCAGGCGAAGGGTGGGCCGCGAACCGGCTCGACCTCGACGCCCAGGGAGCGAGCGTGCTGCCGCTTGCGCCCTGACACACGGTTGCCGGATTTCGAGAGGGGGAATGTTTGTTGGATCCGGTAGTGTTAACCTCAAGTCTGCACCCGACCCCACCATGGCGAGGTGCTTCGTGTCCCCGTCCGGGACAGACATTCTTCCGGGAGCCTCCCAAGCCGCACTGTGTTCCGTACGACGTACGCGGGCAGTACCTCGTACGCGGGCGCTGAGCGACTTGCCGGGCACGCTCCGGAACCGGCGCGACCGAGCCGAGTGACACAGACACTGAGTGCCACAGCTCTGGGAAGCGTCATCACCAGATATTTCCTCCGCCGCTTTGGCGGACCACCGCCCCGGCACGGTCCACACACCAGGGACCGAAGCCGGACAGCACAACCGGTCGCCGAGCCAGACAGGCCGACGTCCGCTCCAGGGAAGGACCCTTCGTGAGCGACACCACCGATCTGATGGGCGCACGTGTCGAGGAGACCGCTGCCGCGCCCGCCACGGACGCCTCCGCGCCTGCCACCGGTGCCGGCTCCCGGCGGCGCCGCGGTACCGGCCTCGAGGGCATGGTGCTGGCCGAGCTGCAGCAGGTCGCCTCGGGCCTCGGAATCAGGGGCACCGCGCGTATGCGCAAGAGCCAGCTGATCGAGGTCATCAAGGAGGCGCAGGCGGGAGGGGGTGCCCCGGCCGCGAAGGCCGACGCCGCCACCGAGACCAAGCCGAAGCGCCGCGCCACCTCCCGCGCCCGTACGGGGGGCGACGAGGCCGCCGCCGACAAGAAGGCGGACAAGGCGGCTGAGGCCCCCGCCGAGAAGGCCGTGGCCCAGCAGCAGATCGAGATTCCCGGCCAGCCGGCCGCCGAGGACGCCCCGGCCGAGCGCCGCCGTCGCCGCGCCACCGCCGAGGCGGGCGCCCCCGCGGCCGCCCCCGAGACGGTCGCCGCCGAGGCCAAGAGCGAGCCGAAGGCCGAGACGCCCGCACAGTCGCAGGCCCAGCAGGGCGACGCCAAGGGCGACGCCGGTGAGGGCGGCGAGGGCCGCCGTCGCGACCGCCGTGAGCGCGGCCGGGACCGCGACCGCGGTGACCGCGGTGACCGTGGTGACCGTGGTGACCGTGGCGACCGCCGCAAGGGCGACGACCAGCAGGGCGGCCGGCAGGACCGCCAGCAGGGCCAGCAGCAGGGCGGCGGCCGTCAGGACCGTCAGCGCGACAACGCCCCGCAGGACGACGACGACTTCGAGGGCGGCCGCCGTGGCCGTCGTGGCCGCTACCGCGACCGCCGGGGCCGTCGTGGCCGCGACGACATCGCCTCCGAGCCGCAGATCGCCGAGGACGACGTCCTGATCCCCGTCGCGGGCATCCTGGACATCCTCGACAACTACGCCTTCATCCGTACCTCGGGCTACCTGCCCGGCCCGAACGACGTGTACGTCTCCCTCGCCCAGGTCCGCAAGAACGGCCTGCGCAAGGGTGACCACATCACCGGTGCGGTCCGTCAGCCCAAGGAAGGCGAGCGGCGCGAGAAGTTCAACGCGCTGGTCCGTCTCGACTCCGTCAACGGCATGGCGCCCGAACACGGCCGTGGCCGCCCGGAGTTCAACAAGCTGACCCCGCTGTACCCGCAGGACCGCCTCCGCCTGGAGACGGACCCGGGCGTGCTGACCACCCGCATCATCGACCTCGTGTCGCCGATCGGTAAGGGCCAGCGCGGTCTGATCGTGGCCCCGCCGAAGACCGGTAAGACCATGATCATGCAGGCGATCGCCAACGCGATCACGCACAACAACCCCGAGTGCCACCTGATGGTCGTCCTCGTCGACGAGCGTCCGGAAGAGGTCACCGACATGCAGCGGTCGGTCAAGGGCGAGGTCATCTCCTCGACCTTCGACCGCCCGGCCGAGGACCACACCACGGTCGCCGAGCTCGCCATCGAGCGTGCCAAGCGTCTGGTGGAGCTGGGTCACGACGTCGTCGTGCTGCTCGACTCGATCACGCGTCTGGGCCGTGCGTACAACCTGGCCGCGCCCGCCTCCGGCCGCATTCTGTCCGGTGGTGTCGACTCGACCGCCCTGTACCCCCCGAAGCGCTTCTTCGGTGCGGCCCGCAACATCGAGGACGGCGGTTCGCTGACCATCCTCGCCACCGCCCTGGTGGACACCGGGTCCCGCATGGACGAGGTGATCTTCGAGGAGTTCAAGGGCACCGGCAACATGGAGCTCAAGCTCGACCGGAAGCTCGCCGACAAGCGCATCTTCCCGGCGGTGGACGTGGACGCGTCCGGTACCCGTAAGGAAGAGATCCTGCTCGGCAACGAGGAGCTGGCCGTCGTCTGGAAGCTGCGCCGGGTGCTGCACGCGCTCGACCAGCAGCAGGCGATCGAGCTGCTGCTCGACAAGATGAAGCAGACCAAGTCGAACGTCGAGTTCCTGATGCAGATTCAGAAGACGACGCCGACGCCCGGTAACGGAGACTGAGCTTCAGCGATCTGAAAAAGGCCGCCCCCCGTCCTGCAGTGACGGGGGGCGGCCTTTTGGCGCTGATAGGGACGGGCGTATGCGTACGCCCCTTCCTACTCTTGTTCCTCTGGGGGGACTTTCTTGACCACCACCCTGTCCGGCAGCGGTCGTCACAGACGCCGGATGCGATTCGGGCTGCCCGTTGCCGCCGCCGGCGTCGCCGCGGCCGTTGCCGCCGCGCTGCTGACCTCGTCCGCGGGGGCCGCCACCGCGCTGCCGAAGCCCACCGTGAAGCCCGCCGCCGGTTCGGCCTCGCTCGCCGAGCTGGAGCGGCGTGTCGCAGGTGCCGTCGAGGGTGACGACACCGCGGGGCAGACGACCCAGAAGTCGTCGTACAGCGCGAGCACCAGCAGTTCCTCCGGGGACCCCACCGTGAGCCCCATGGTCATCGGCGGCACCGAGACCACCATCACCTCGGCGCCCTGGATGGCGCAGCTCTGGTACTACGACGACCAGGGCACCACCGACGAGGCCGACGACATCGGGTTCTTCTGCGGGGGTGCCGTCGTCGCGCCGACGAAGATCCTGACCGCCGCGCACTGCGCCAAGGGCTACGACTGGTACAACTACGGCGCCGTCGTCACCGGCACCGCCCAGCTGCCGACCACCGACGACGCCGGCAACACCGACCTGCACGGCGGCACCGTCACCCTGCCGCTGCGGCAGTGGAACCACCCGTCGTACAACGCGACGACGATCGACAACGACATCGCCGTCATCACGCTGGAGCGCGCGGTCAAGGTGACGCCGATCCGCATGACGACGTCGGGCGACACCGCCTCGTACGCCGCGGGGACGAGCGCCAAGGTCTACGGGTGGGGCCGTACCAGCTCCACCAGTCAGGACATCTCGCAGACGCTGAAGACGGCCACGCTGCCCATCCAGTCCGACACCACCTGCACCGGCTACTACGGCACCGAGTTCATCAAGGGCCACATGGTCTGCGCGGGCAACCCGGCGAGCGGCAGCGACGACGGCACCACCTCCGCCTGCAACGGTGACTCCGGCGGGCCTCTCGTCGTGAACAACCGGATCGTCGGTGTCGTCTCCTGGGGTGTGCAGGACTGCGTCGCCGAGGGTGCCTACAGCGTCTTCTCCAAGGTCAGCACCTACGTCGGCGCCGCCTACCCGCGGGTCGACGACACCAACATCAGCGGTGACCACAAGGCCGACCTGTGGGTGCGCAACGCCTCCACCAAGACCGGCTACTCGAAGGACTCAGGCGGCAGCTCGTTCGCCGCGCGTGTGTCGTGGGGCGACTGGAGCGGCGTCAACCTCGTGCTGCAGACCGATCTCGACCGGGACGGCTACCAGGACCTGCTGTTCCGGCGCAGCTCGGACGGCGACGTCTTCTGGACCCACTACGTCAGGTCCATCGACGACTGGTCCACCAAGCAGATCGCCGACAACTGGGCGAGCCGCACCCGCATCGCCGTCCCCGGTGACGTCACCGGGGACTACCTGCCCGACCTGCTGTCGGTCGACTCCGGCGGCTACCTGTGGATCTACCCGGGCAAGGGCGACGGCACCTTCGGAACGCGCGCGCAGGTCGGCTCCGGCTGGAACCAGTACGACAGCCTGCGCGGCCACGGCGACTTCACCGGTGACGGCAAGACCGACCTGATCGCCCGCGCCAAGAGCAGCGGCTATGTGTACCTGTACAAGGGCACCGGCAAGTCCGGCACGGGCGCCTTCTCGTCGCGGATCAAGGTGCGTACGTGGAGCAGCACGACGTACAACGCCTTCGACGCGGTCGGCGACATCAGCGGTGACGGCAGGGCCGACTTCCTGGCGCGCACGCCCGGCGGCACGCTCTACCTGTACAAGGGCACCGGAAAGGCCACCAGCGAGATCTTTGCCACAAGGATCTCGGTCGGTACGGACTTCAAGCAGTACGACATCTTCGGCTGAAACAGCAGGTGAGACGGGCCCGACCGGATCACCGCCCCCATGCCGTGCCCACCGCTCGCCCAGCGGTGGGCACGGTCCGTTGTGCAACCCTTCTCCGAGTTTCCCCGTCTGACCGGACGGGGTGACGATGGTGCGGTACGGGCCGTATGGCCACGCCTGACCCTGAAAACAGGGGGTAACCGACCGAACGAGAACCGAGGAGCACAGTGTCCGCCGAGAGCACGCCGGAGCCCGGCATACCGGGTGGGACCGGCACCAGCGCCCCGCGCCACCGCGCCAAGGGCCGCCGCCGCAAGCCCCGCGAAAGGCGCAAGGGCCTGCTGATCATGGCCTGGACGGCCGCGGGCATCGTGGTCCTGGGGGGCACCGGAGCCGGCTACCTCTACTTCAAGCTCAACGGCAACATCAAGAGCGTCGACATCGACCAGGCCCTCGGCACCGACCGGCCGGAGAAGGTCGACAACGGCTCCGAGAACATCCTCGTCCTCGGCTCCGACACCCGCTCCGGCAGCAACAAGAAGCTCGGGGGCGGCACCGACGACGGCAGCGCCCGCTCGGACACGGCGATGATCGTGCACGTCTACGAGGGCCACAAGAAGGCCAGCGTGGTCTCCATCCCGCGCGACACCCTCGTGGAACGCCCTCAGTGCACGGACACCGACGGCAAGACGCACGACGCCGCGTCCGGCGTGATGTTCAACGAGTCGTACGGCACGGGCGGCGCCGCCTGCGCGGTGAAGACCGTCGAGTCCATCACCGGCCTCCGCATGGACCACTACCTGGAGGTCGACTTCGCCGGCTTCCAGAAGCTGATCGACGAGCTCGGTGGCGTCGAGGTCACCACCACCAAGGACATCAACGACCCCGACAGCCACCTCAACCTGAAGGCCGGCCCCCACGAACTCACCGGCAAGCAGGCCCTCGGCCTGGTCCGCACCCGCCACGGCGTCGGCGACGGCTCCGACCTGGGCCGCATCCAGCTCCAGCAGGCCTTCATCAAGGCGCTGATCAACCAGGTCAAGGACATCAACCTCTTCGGCAACCCGAAGAAGCTCTACGACCTCGCCAACACCGCGACCAAGGCCGTGACGACCGACTCCGACCTCGGCTCGGTCAACAAGCTCATGTCTTTCGCCAATGGCTTGAAGGGCATCAGCTCGAAGAACATGACCATGGTCACGATGCCGGTCCAGTACGACCCGGCGGACCCCAACCGGGTTCTGGTGGCGGAGGCCAAGGCCAAGATGGTCTGGAAGGCGTTGAAGAACGACAAGCCGATCCCCAGGACGGCCACCGAAGGCACCGCTACCGGGGATGCCAAGGGTGTGGTGAACGCCGCTTAGGGGCGCGGGGCTGTATCGATTTGCGGCTCCGCCGCGTGGGCGAGATCAACCCCCACCGGCCCGCAGGGAATACACAAGGCGTACCCCCGGTTTTGGGGGATGGCCCCAGTCCTGGCAGACTGGTACGTCGGCTCCGGTTCACGCTCCCGCACCCCGCGGCAGCGACCCGGCGCCCTCCCGAAACATAGGAGACACCTTGAAGCGCGACATCCACCCCGAGTACGTCGAGACGCAGGTCAGCTGCACCTGTGGCGCGTCGTTCACCACCCGTAGCACGATCACCAGCGGCACCATCCGTGCCGAGGTCTGCTCCGAGTGCCACCCGTTCTACACGGGCAAGCAGAAGATCCTCGACACCGGTGGCCGTGTGGCCCGCTTCGAGGCCCGCTTCGGCAAGGCTGCTGCCGGCTCCAAGAAGTAGCGAGCTCCAATTCGCCGGTCCACGGTCGCGCCCTCCCACAGGCGTGCCGGGACCGGCGTTTTTGGTCGCCCGCCCCTTCACCCCCGTACGCACACAGGAGCCCAAGATGTTCGAGGCCGTCGAGGAACTCGTCGCCGAGCACGCCGACCTGGAGAAGAAGCTCGCCGACCCGTCGGTCCACTCCGACCAGGCCAACGCGCGCAAGCTGAACAAGCGCTACGCCGAGCTCACCCCGATCGTCGCCACGTACCGCTCCTGGAAGCAGACCGGCGACGACATCGAGACCGCGCGTGAACTCGGCGCCGACGACCCGGAGTTCGCCGCCGAGGTCAAGGAGCTGGAGAAGCACCGCGAGGAGCTCACCGAGAAGCTGCGCATGCTCCTCGTCCCGCGCGACCCCAGCGACGACAAGGACGTCATCCTCGAGATCAAGGCCGGCGCCGGCGGCGACGAGTCGGCGCTCTTCGCCGGCGACCTGCTGCGCATGTACCTGCGCTACGCCGAGCGCGTCGGCTGGAAGACCGAGATCATCGACTCCACCGAGTCCGAGCTCGGCGGCTACAAGGACGTCCAGGTCGCGGTGAAGACCAAGGGCGGCCAGGGGGCGACCGAGCCCGGTCAGGGCGTGTGGGCGCGGCTGAAGTACGAGGGCGGTGTGCACCGCGTGCAGCGCGTGCCCGCGACCGAGTCCCAGGGCCGTATCCACACCTCCGCGGCCGGTGTGCTGGTCACGCCCGAGGCCGAGGAGATCGACGTCGAGATCAACCCGAACGACCTGCGCATCGACGTGTACCGGTCGTCCGGCCCGGGCGGCCAGTCCGTCAACACCACCGACTCCGCCGTGCGCATCACGCACATTCCGACCGGAGTCGTCGCCTCCTGCCAGAACGAGAAGAGCCAGCTGCAGAACAAGGAGCAGGCGATGCGTATCCTGCGCTCCAGGCTGCTCGCGGCGGCGCAGGAGGAGGCGGAGAAGGAGGCCGCGGACGCCCGCCGCAGCCAGGTCCGCACCGTCGACCGCTCCGAGAAGATCCGCACCTACAACTTCCCGGAGAATCGCATCTCGGACCACCGCGTCGGCTTCAAGGCGTACAACCTGGACCAGGTCCTGGACGGCGACCTCGACGCGGTGATCCAGGCCTGCGTCGACGCGGACTCGGCGGCGAAGCTGGCGGCCGCGTAACGACGTAGAAGACGTAAAGGGCGTACGCACGTACGAGTACGACACGGAGGACTTGCGTGCAGCAATCTTTTGGGGGGCGACCCCAAAGCCCCCGCAGCGTGCTGCTCGCGGAGGTGGCACAGGCCACCCAGCGGCTGGCCGATGCCGGCGTGCCCTCACCGCGCACCGACGCGGAGGAGCTCGCCGCGTTCGTGCACGGCGTGAAGCGGGGCGAGCTGCACTCCGTGAAGGACGCGGACTTCGACGCCCGGTACTGGGAGGTCATCGCCCGGCGTGAGCAGCGCGAGCCGCTGCAGCACATCACCGGGCGGGCCTACTTCCGCTATCTCGAACTCCAAGTCGGGCCGGGCGTGTTCGTGCCCCGCCCCGAGACGGAGTCGGTCGTCGGATGGGCCATAGACGCCGTGCGCGCGATGGACGTCGTCGAGCCCTGCATCGTCGACCTGTGCACCGGCTCCGGTGCCATCGCGCTCGCCCTCGCCCAGGAGGTCCCGCGTTCCCGCGTGCACGCCGTGGAGCTGTCCGAGGACGCCCTGGTGTGGACGCGGAAGAACGTCGCGGGGTCACGGGTGGACCTGCGTCAGGGCAACGCCCTGGACGCCTTCCCGGACCTCGACGGCCAGGTCGACCTGGTCATCTCCAACCCGCCCTACATCCCGCTCACGGAGTGGGAGTACGTGGCCCCGGAGGCCCGCGACTACGATCCCGAACTCGCCCTCTTCTCGGGCGAGGACGGCCTCGACCTCATCCGCGGTCTGGAACGGACCGCACACCGTCTCCTGCGCCCCGGCGGCGTCGTCGTCATCGAGCACGCCGACACCCAGGGCGGCCAGGTGCCGTGGATCTTCACCGAGGAGCGGGGCTGGGCCGACGCGGCCGACCACCCCGACCTCAACAATCGCCCGAGGTTCGCGACCGCCCGCAAGGCGCTGCCGTGACCACCGCCCCCACTTCTTTCCCGCAGTACGTGTACGAGGAGGCCCGCTAGATGGCACGGCGATACGACACCAACGACGCGACCGACCGCACGACGGGTCTGCGCGAAGCCGCGTCCGCCGTCCGCCGAGGCGAGCTCGTGGTCCTCCCGACCGACACGGTGTACGGCATCGGCGCCGACGCGTTCTCCAAGGAGGCCGTGGGTGACCTCCTGGAGGCCAAGGGGCGGGGCCGCAACATGCCCACCCCTGTGCTGATCGGCTCCCCGAACACGCTCCATGGTCTCGTCACCGACTTCTCCGAGCTGGCCTGGGAGCTGGTGGACGCGTTCTGGCCGGGCGCGCTGACGCTCGTCGCCAAGCACCAGCCGTCCCTGCAGTGGGACCTGGGCGACACCCGGGGCACGGTTGCCGTGCGCATGCCACTGCACCCGGTCGCCATCGAGCTGCTCACCGAGGTCGGCCCGATGGCGGTGTCCTCGGCGAACCTGACCGGTCATCCGGCGCCGGAGGACTGTGACGCCGCACAGGAGATGCTCGGCGACTCGGTCTCCGTCTACCTCGACGGCGGCCCCACGCCGGGCAACGTGCCCTCCTCGATCGTCGACGTCACCGGCGAGGTCCCGCTCCTGCTGCGTGAGGGCGCCCTCTCGGCGGACGAGCTGCGGAAGGTCGTACCCGACCTCGAGGTGGCGAATTGACAGCCCCTGAGGCGGGGCGTGGCATAGGCAACGGGGAACGTGCCGCGGAGATCACGACCACCTTCGTCGGGCTCCCGCGCGACAGCTTCCGCATCCTCCACGTCAGCACCGGCAATGTGTGCCGCTCACCCATCACCGAGCGGCTGACCCGTCATTTCGTGGCCCAGCGGCTCGGTGTGCTGGGCGGCGGGCTGATCGTGGAGAGCGCGGGCACCTGGGGCCACGAGGGCGCGCCCATGGAGGCCAACGCGGAGACCGTCCTCGCCGACTTCGGCGCGGACGCCTCCGGCTTCACCGGCCGCGAGCTCCTCGACGAGCACGTCATCCGCGCCGACCTGGTCCTGACAGCGACCCGCGACCACCGCGCCCAGGTCATCTCCATGGGCCACTCGGCGGGCCTGCGCACCTTCACCCTCAAGGAGTTCACCCGCCTGGTGAAGGCGATAGACCCCGCGACGCTGCCGCCCCTGGACGACGGCGTCGTCACGCGCGCGCGTGCGCTGGTGCGTGCTGCGGCGGCTCTACGCGGGTGGCTGCTGGCGCCGACGGCGGAGGCGGACGAGGTGTACGACCCGTACGGGGCGCCGTTGACGTTTTTCCGGTCGGTGGGGGACGAGATACACGAGGCGCTGGATCCGGTGGTCACGGCGCTCACCGGAGTACCTGCAAAGGCGTAACAACCGGGCGCCCCTGACGTACCGGGCCTACATTGGACGTACGTCACCGTCGACGCACGCCCGGAGCCCACCATGACGGTCACCCCTGCCATCGAGGCCGACGTCCTGCGCCGCCAGGACCCGCAGCTCGCCGACATCCTGCTCGGGGAGCTGGACCGGCAGTCGACGACGCTGCAGCTCATCGCCGCCGAGAACTTCACGTCGCCGGCCGTGCTGGCGGCCCTCGGGTCGCCGCTCGCCAACAAGTACGCGGAGGGGTATCCGGGCGCCCGCTACCACGGCGGATGCGAGATGGTCGACGTCGCCGAGCGGCTCGCCGTGGAGCGGGCCAAGCTGCTGTTCGGCGCCGAACACGCCAACGTGCAGTCCCACTCGGGTTCTTCGGCCGTCCTCGCCGCGTACGCCGCCCTGCTGCGGCCCGGCGACACCGTGCTCGCGCTGGGGCTGCCGTACGGCGGACACCTCACGCACGGCTCGCCCGCCAACTTCTCCGGCCGCTGGTTCGACTTCGTCCCCTACGGCGTCGACGCGGAGACCGGGCTCATCGACCACGACCAGGTGCGCACCCTGGCCCGCACCCACCGGCCCAAGGCCATCGTCTGCGGATCCATCGCCTACCCCCGGCACATCGACTACGCCTTCTTCCGCGAGGTCGCCGACGAGGTCGGGGCGTACCTCATCGCCGACGCCGCCCACCCGATGGGGCTCGTCGCCGGGGGAGCGGCGCCGAGTCCGGTGCCGTACGCCGATGTCGTCTGCGCCACCACGCACAAGGTGCTGCGCGGACCGCGCGGCGGCATGATCCTGTGCGGCGCGGACCTCGCCGAGCGCGTCGACCGTGCCGTCTTCCCGTTCACCCAGGGCGGCGCGCAGATGCACACCATCGCCGCCAAGGCCGTCGCGTTCGGCGAGGCGGCAACGCCGGCGTTCACCGCGTACGCCCATCAGGTGGTCGCCAATGCGCGGGTCCTGGCGGCCGGGCTGGCCGCGGAG
The DNA here is from genome assembly GCF_044465645.1 of Streptomyces sp. NPDC049627. NCBI lineage: Bacteria > Bacillati > Actinomycetota > Actinomycetes > Kitasatosporales > Streptomycetaceae > Streptomyces > Streptomyces sp. NPDC049627. The sequence continues at coordinate 535,342 of NZ_JBITLW010000003.1, forward strand.
GGTTTCGTCGTCACCACGGGCGGCACCGACACCCACCTCATCACCGCCGACCCGGCGCCGCTCGGCGCCGACGGCCGCGGCGCGCGCGGCCGGCTCGCGGCGGCCGGGATCGTGCTGGACTGCTGTGCGTTGCCGCACGGCGATGCCCGCGGTCTGCGCCTCGGCACGGCGGCCGTGACCACCCAGGGCATGGGCGAGGAGGAGATGGCGTGGCTGGCCGGGTTGCTGGCGCGGGTGCTGCGGGCGGAGACCGAAAGCCAGAAGGCGCGTGAAGAAGTGCGGGAGCTGGCCGGTAGATTTCCGCCGTATCCCGGCTGAGGCGGGGTAGGCGCACCCGCATGCACAGCCACGCGTGCAACCATCGTCGCTACCCGGAAGTCCCCACACATATGCGTCGCGTATGTGTCCGTCGCTAGGGTGTGGGGCTGAGATGGCCGGCGAGACTTGTGGGGAAGCCCGTGCGTGAATACCTGCTGACGCTCTGCATCACGGCCGCGGTGACGTATCTGCTGACAGGGCCGGTACGGAAATTCGCGATCGTGGCCGGAGCGATGCCGGAGATCCGGGCACGTGACGTGCACCGGGAGCCCACTCCGCGGCTCGGCGGGATCGCGATGTTCTTCGGCCTGTGCGCGGGCCTGCTGGTCGCCGACCACCTCACCAATCTCAGTGCCGTCTTCGAGAACTCCAACGAACCGCGGGCGCTGCTCTCCGGAGCGGCGCTCATCTGGCTGATCGGCGTCCTGGACGACAAGTTCGAGATCGACGCCCTGATCAAGCTGGGCGGCCAGATGATCGCCGCCGGCGTCATGGTCATGCAGGGCCTGACCATCCTGTGGCTGCCCATCCCGGGCGTCGGCAACGTGGCGCTGACCCAGTGGCAGGGCACCCTGCTGACGGTCGCGCTGGTCGTCATCACCATCAACGCGGTGAACTTCGTCGACGGCCTGGACGGCCTCGCGGCCGGCATGGTCTGCATCGCGTCCGCCGCGTTCTTCCTGTACGCCTACCGGGTCTGGGTGTCGTACGGCATCGAGGCGGCCGCCCCGGCCACGCTGTTCGCGGCGATCCTGATGGGCATGTGCCTGGGCTTCCTGCCGCACAACATGCACCCGGCGCGGATCTTCATGGGCGACTCCGGCTCGATGCTGATCGGCCTGGTCCTGGCGGCGGGCGCCATCTCCATCACCGGCCAGGTCGACCCGGACGCCCTGAAGCTGTGGACCGGTTCCGAGAAGGCGGCCGTGCACCAGACGGTGCCGGTCTACATTCCGCTGCTCCTGCCCCTGACGATCATCGCGATCCCGGCCGCGGACCTGGTGCTGGCGATCGTCCGCCGCACCTGGCGCGGCCAGTCGCCGTTCGCCGCCGACCGCGGCCACCTGCACCACCGCCTGCTGGAGATCGGGCACTCGCACAGCCGCGCGGTGCTGATTATGTACTTCTGGTCGGCGCTGATCGGCTTCGGCGCCCTCGCCTACTCCGTGAACTCGGCGTCCATGTGGATCGTGCTGGGCGTGGTGTTCCTCAGCGCCATCGGCCTGGTCCTGCTGCTGCTCCCGCGCTTCACGCCGCGGGCCCCGCGCTGGGCCGAGGCCTTCGTGCCGCCGCGCTACCGCCGTGGCCGGGCCGTCGCCGAACCCGCGGCCACGACGCCGCAGACGGCGTCCGCCGAGACACCGGCGGACGCCCTGTCCGGGGCCTGCGCCGAGGAGGAGGCCCGCACGCCGGTCGCCGCCGGGGCCTCACGCGTCAACGGAGCGACCGCCATCGGCGCCCGTTCGCGTCTCGTAAGGACACGGTCAAGGTAAGAATCTGACTAGAGCATTGCCAAACCGTGGCAGTGCGATGGGGGTGCGAAGCGCCCTAATACCAGACAAGTCGACCGCGATCCTGCACAGACGCGCACTGTCACTCTCATGTGTGACGGCGGGCACACCCGCCAGGTAAAGACCTCATCAAATAGTTTGTGATACGGTTCACGAGAACCCCCCGGATAGAGCCGAAGGGCCGTAGTGCGACGGTCCATTGGTGTGAGGTTCTCTCTCAGCCCGGGACTACGCTCGTCCATGACGACACCCTGCCCCCTTGTGAAAGCGGAGTTGCCGCCATGCCGTCCAATGACGCCCGGATCCTGCTTCAGGCCGCTGTGCCCACAGCCGCCGTCGGCGCGATTGCCGCCGTCGTCAGCGGTGTGGTCGCCGGCGGCAAGGGAGCGATCGGTGCTGTCGTCGCGACGGTGGTCGTGATCCTTTTCATGGGGCTCGGTCTCTATGTTCTCCAGCGCACTGCCAAATCGCTTCCGCATCTGTTCCAGGCCATGGGTCTGATGCTGTACGCGGCGCAGATCCTGCTGCTGTTCATTTTCCTGGCCGCGTTCAAGAACACGACGCTGTTCCATCCCAAGGCCTTCGCGATCACGCTGGTCGTCGGCACCCTGACCTGGATCGCCGCCCAGACCCGTGCTCATATGAAGGCCAAGATCCTCTACGTCGAGCCCGATAAATCGGGGCACTCGTCGTGAGGGGTAGGGCCGGGATAAGGACGTCTGAGAGATCCTGCTATCGTCCGGTGCCAACTGCGGCATCGCGGGCGCGGGCATCTGAGCTGACGCCTGCTCAATCGCGAGGCGAGATGCCCCCCAGCCGCCCCCACATCCGTAACACCAGTCCCGTGCCGAACCGCGGCTCCACGCCGCGCCGACACAACGAGGTTGCCGTACCTATGCGCCACGCTGAAGGAGCCCGCGGTGAGTGCTGACCCGACGCAGGTGCTCGCCTTCGAGACCGACTGCCACCTTTTCGACGGGTGTGGCTTCCCGGCTCCGGGCCTGCACTCGTTCCTGTTCGAGCCCCTGTGGGGCGACGCAGACGGCAACGGCTTCTACTTCAACAAGCCGATGCTGCTGGCTCTCCTCGGTTCCATCATCGTGGTGGGCGTCTTCTGGGCCGCCTTCCGTAAGCCGCAGGTGGTACCGGGCAAGCTCCAGATGGTCGTCGAGGCCGGATACGACTTCGTACGCCGTGGCATCGTCTACGAGACGATCGGCAAGAAGGAAGGCGAGAAGTACGTTCCGCTGGCCGTCTCGCTGTTCTTCTTCATCTGGATGATGAACGTCTGGTCGATCGTTCCTGTCGCCTCTTTCCCGGTGACGTCGATCATCGCCTACCCGGCGGTCCTGGCCGCGATCGTCTACATCACCTGGGTCTCACTGACGTTCAAGCGGCACGGCTTCGTCGGCGCCTTCAAGAACTTCACGGGCTACGACAAGTCGCTCGGCCCGGTGCTTCCGCTGGCCATGACCATCGAGTTCTTCTCGAACCTGCTGGTGCGCCCGTTCACGCACGCGGTGCGACTCTTCGCGAACATGTTCGCCGGTCACACGCTGCTGCTGCTGTTCACCATCGCCAGCTGGTACATGCTGAACGGCATCGGCATCGCGTACTCGGCCGTCTCGTTCACGATGGTCATCGTCATGACCGCCTTCGAGCTCTTCATCCAGGCCGTCCAGGCGTACGTCTTCGTCCTGCTGACCTGCACCTTCATCCAGGGCGCGCTCGCCGAGCACCACTGAGCACCCCGCTTTCGAATCCCACAGCCGTCCGGTGGCCAACCCCCACCGGTCCGTAAAGAGAAGGAAGAACTCTCATGGCCTCCACCCTCGCTGCTGTCACCGGTGACCTCGGTTCCGTCGGTTACGGTCTCGCGGCCATCGGCCCCGGCGTCGGCGTCGGCATCATCTTCGGCAACGGTACCCAGGCCCTCGCCCGCCAGCCCGAGGCGGCCGGTCTGATCCGCGCCAACCAGATCCTGGGCTTCGCCTTCTGTGAGGCGCTCGCCCTCATCGGTCTGGTCATGCCGTTCGTCTACTAAGACGAACCCAACGACCAGCCGTATTCGACGAAAGGCACTGATGTGAACCTCGCCATGGTTCAGCTGGCGGCCGAGGCGGAGAAGGAGAACCCCCTCATTCCGCCGTGGCCGGAGCTCGTCATCGGCCTGATCGCCTTCGTCATCGTCTTCGGCTTCCTCGCCAAGAAGCTCCTCCCGAACATCAACAAGGTTCTGGAAGAGCGTCGCGAGGCCATCGAGGGCGGTATCGAGAAGGCCGAGGCCGCTCAGACCGAGGCCCAGAGCGTTCTGGAGCAGTACAAGGCCCAGCTCGCCGAGGCCCGGCACGAGGCCGCGCGGCTGCGCCAGGAGGCGCAGGAGCAGGGCGCCACGCTCATCGCCGAGATGCGCGCGGAGGGCCAGCGGCAGCGTGAGGAGATCATCGCCGCCGGTCACGCGCAGATCGAGGCCGACCGCAAGGCCGCCGCGTCCGCGCTGCGCCAGGACGTCGGCAAGCTCGCCACCGACCTGGCCGGCAAGCTCGTCGGTGAGTCCCTCGAGGACCACGCCCGGCAGAGCCGCGTCATCGACCGCTTCCTCGACGAGCTCGAGGAGAAGGCCGAGGCCGGCCGATGAACGGAGCGAGCCGCGAGGCCCTGGCAGCCGCACGTGAGCGTCTCGACGCGCTGACGGACAACACGTCCGTCGACGCGGCCAAGCTCGCCGACGAGCTGGCCGCCGTCACCGCGCTGCTCGACCGCGAGGTGTCGCTGCGTCGGGTCCTCACCGACCCGGCGCAGGCCGGTGAGGCCAAGGCCGAGCTGGCCCAGCGCCTCCTCGGTGGCCAGGTCGGCGGGGAGACCGCGGACCTGCTGGCCGGCATGGTGCGCTCCCGCTGGTCGCAGTCCCGCGACCTGGTGGACGCGCTGGAGGAGCTGGCGAGCACCGCCGACCTCACCGCCGCGCAGAAGGCGGGCACGCTCGACGACGTCGAGGACGAGCTGTTCCGGTTCGGCCGGATCGTCTCTTCCAACACCGAGCTGCGCTCCGCGCTGACCAACCGCGCCGCGACGAAGGCGGCCAAGAGCGAGCTGCTGGGCAGCCTGCTCGGCGGGCGGGCCAAGGTGACCACCGAGCGTCTGGTGACGCGTCTTGTGACCGCGCCGCGTGGACGTAGCCTGGAGTCGGGACTGGAGTCCCTGTCCAAGCTCGCCGCCGACCGCCGGGACCGCATGGTCGCCGTCGTCACCTCGGCGGTGCCGCTGAGCGATGCGCAGAAGCAGCGCCTGGGCGCCGCCCTCGCGAAGCTCTACGGCCGCACGATGCACCTCAACCTCGACGTGGACCCCGAGGTCGTCGGCGGCATCCGGGTGCAGGTCGGCGACGAGGTCATCAACGGCTCCCTCGCGGACCGCATCGAGGACGCCGGCCGCCGACTGGCGAGCTAGCGGCAACTTAATAGCAGTACGTACTTATGACGGCCCATGTTGGGCCGTGCAGAGGATTCACCTCCTAATGGGGGGAGTCCCCATCCCCCCAAAGTGAAACTTCGGGCCCAACAAGGAGAGCAGGGAACCCAGATGGCGGAGCTCACGATCCGGCCGGAGGAGATCCGGGACGCGCTGGAGAACTTCGTCCAGTCGTACAAGCCGGACGCGGCCTCGCGCGAGGAGGTCGGTACGGTCACCCTTGCCGGCGACGGCATCGCGAAGGTCGAGGGGCTGCCCTCGGCCATGGCCAACGAACTGCTGAAGTTCGAGGACGGCACCCTCGGCCTCGCCCTCAACCTCGAGGAGCGCGAGATCGGTGCCATCGTCCTCGGTGAGTTCAGCGGCATCGAGGAGGGTCAGCCGGTGCAGCGCACCGGTGAGGTGCTCTCCGTGGCCGTCGGCGAGGGCTACCTCGGCCGCGTCGTCGACCCGCTCGGCAACCCGATCGACGGCCTCGGCGAGATCGAGACGTCCGGCCGCCGTGCCCTTGAGCTGCAGGCCCCCACGGTCATGCAGCGCAAGTCGGTGCACGAGCCGATGGAGACCGGCTACAAGGCCGTCGACGCGATGACCCCGATCGGCCGTGGCCAGCGTCAGCTGATCATCGGTGACCGCCAGACCGGCAAGACCGCCCTGGCCGTCGACACGATCATCAACCAGCGCGACAACTGGCGCACCGGCGACCCGAACAAGCAGGTCCGCTGCATCTACGTCGCCATCGGCCAGAAGGGCTCCACCATCGCGTCGGTCCGCCGCGCGCTGGAGGAGAACGGCGCGCTGGAGTACACGACCATCGTCGCCGCCCCGGCGTCCGACCCGGCCGGCTTCAAGTACCTGGCGCCGTACACCGGTTCGGCCATCGGCCAGCAGTGGATGTACGAGGGCAAGCACGTCCTCATCATCTTCGACGACCTCTCGAAGCAGGCCGACGCCTACCGCGCCGTGTCCCTGCTGCTGCGCCGCCCGCCGGGCCGTGAGGCCTACCCGGGTGACGTCTTCTACCTGCACTCCCGTCTGCTGGAGCGCTGCGCCAAGCTCTCCGACGACATGGGCGCCGGCTCGATGACCGGTCTGCCGATCGTCGAGACCAAGGCCAACGACGTCTCGGCGTTCATCCCGACCAACGTCATCTCCATCACCGACGGCCAGTGCTTCCTGGAGTCGGACCTGTTCAACGCCGGTCAGCGCCCCGCGCTGAACGTCGGTATCTCCGTCTCCCGAGTCGGTGGTTCCGCGCAGCACAAGGCGATGAAGCAGGTCTCCGGCCGTCTGCGCGTGGACCTCGCCCAGTTCCGTGAGCTGGAGGCGTTCGCCGCCTTCGGTTCCGACCTGGACGCCGCGTCGAAGGCGCAGCTGGAGCGCGGTCAGCGCATGGTCGAGCTGCTGAAGCAGGCGCAGTACGAGCCGATGTCCACCGAGGACCAGGTCGTCTCCGTCTGGGCCGGCACCACCGGCAAGATGGACGACGTGCCGGTCGCCGACATCCGCCGCTTCGAGAAGGAGCTCCTGGAGTACCTGCACCGCAAGGAGCAGGGCCTCATGACCTCCATCAAGGAGGGCGGCAAGATGTCCGACGACACGCTCACCGCCGTCGCCGACGCCATCGCCGAGTTCAAGAAGCAGTTCGAGACCTCGGACGGCAAGCTGCTCGGCGAAGAGGCGGGCCCGAAGGCGACCAGCGCCTCCAAGTGACGTAAGGAAGGGACCTGACTCATGGGAGCCCAGCTCCGGGTCTACAAGCGTCGCATCCGATCCGTCACCGCGACCAAGAAGATCACGAAGGCGATGGAGATGATCGCCGCCTCGCGCGTCGTCAAGGCGCAGCGCAAGGTGGCGGCCTCCACGCCGTACGCGACCGAGCTCACCCGCGCGGTCACGGCGGTCGGTACCGGTTCGAACACCAAGCACCCGCTGACCACGCAGGCCGACACGGTCACGCGGTCCGCGGTGCTGCTCCTGACGAGCGACCGTGGTCTCGCCGGTGCCTTCAACTCCAACGCCATCAAGGCTGCCGAGCAGCTCACCGAGCGGCTGGAGCGCGAGGGCAAGGAGGTCGACATCTACATCGTCGGCCGCCGCGGTGTCGCCCACTACAACTTCCGTGAGCGCAAGATCGCGGAGTCGTGGAGCGGCTTCACCGACGAGCCCTCGTACGCGGACGCCAAGAAGGTCGCGGCCCCGCTGATCGAGGCCATCGAGAAGGAGACGGCGGAGGGCGGCGTGGACGAGCTCCACATCGTCTACACCGAGTTCGTCTCGATGATGACCCAGCAGGCGCTGGATGCGCGTCTGCTGCCGCTCAGCCTCGAAGAGGTGGCGGAGGAGTCGCACACCAAGGGCGAGATCCTCCCGCTGTACGACTTCGAGCCGTCGGCGGAGGACGTCCTCGACGCCCTGCTGCCGCGGTACGTCGAGAGCCGGATCTACAACGCGCTGCTCCAGTCGGCCGCCTCCAAGCACGCCGCCACGCGGCGCGCGATGAAGTCGGCCACCGACAACGCGGGCGAGCTGATCAACACGCTCTCCCGTCTTGCCAACGCGGCCCGCCAGGCCGAAATCACCCAGGAAATCAGCGAGATCGTCGGTGGCGCGAGCGCCCTGGCCGACGCGACCGCGGGGAGTGACCGATAAATGACCACCACTGTTGAGACCGCGACGGCTACGGGCCGCGTCGCCCGGGTCATCGGCCCGGTCGTCGACGTGGAGTTCCCCGTCGACGCGATGCCGGACATCTACAACGCCCTTCACGTCGAGGTGGCCGACCCGGCCAACGCCGGCGAGAAGAAGACGCTGACCCTGGAGGTCGCCCAGCACCTGGGTGACGGCCTGGTCCGCACCATCTCCATGCAGCCCACCGACGGTCTGGTCCGCCAGGCCCCGGTCACCGACACCGGCGACGGCATCACCGTCCCGGTCGGCGACTTCACCAAGGGCAAGGTGTTCAACACCCTCGGTGAGGTGCTGAACGTCGACGAGCAGTACGAGGGCGAGCGCTGGTCCATCCACCGCAAGGCCCCGAACTTCGACGAGCTCGAGTCGAAGACCGAGATGTTCGAGACCGGCGTCAAGGTCATCGACCTTCTCACCCCGTACGTCAAGGGTGGAAAGATCGGTCTGTTCGGTGGTGCCGGTGTCGGCAAGACCGTTCTGATCCAGGAAATGATCTACCGCGTGGCCAACAACCACGACGGTGTGTCGGTGTTCGCCGGTGTCGGCGAGCGCACCCGTGAGGGCAACGACCTCATCGACGAGATGAGCGAGTCGGGCGTCATCGACAAGACCGCGCTGGTCTTCGGTCAGATGGACGAGCCCCCGGGCACCCGTCTGCGCGTGGCCCTCGCCGGTCTGACCATGGCGGAGTACTTCCGCGATGTGCAGAAGCAGGACGTGCTGTTCTTCATCGACAACATCTTCCGCTTCACGCAGGCCGGTTCCGAGGTGTCGACCCTGCTCGGCCGTATGCCCTCCGCGGTGGGCTACCAGCCGAACCTGGCCGACGAGATGGGTCTCCTCCAGGAGCGCATCACCTCGACCCGTGGTCACTCGATCACCTCGATGCAGGCGATCTACGTCCCCGCGGACGACCTGACCGACCCGGCCCCGGCCACCACCTTCGCCCACCTCGACGCGACGACGGTTCTGTCCCGTCCGATCTCCGAGAAGGGCATCTACCCGGCCGTGGACCCGCTGGACTCCACGTCCCGGATCCTGGACCCGCGCTACATCGCGCAGGACCACTACAACACCGCCATGCGCGTCAAGGGGATCCTGCAGAAGTACAAGGACCTCCAGGACATCATCGCGATCCTCGGTATCGACGAGCTCAGCGAGGAGGACAAGCTGGTCGTCCAGCGTGCCCGCCGCGTCGAGCGCTTCCTGTCCCAGAACACGCACGTCGCCAAGCAGTTCACCGGTGTGGACGGCTCGGACGTGCCGCTGGACGAGTCGATCACCGCGTTCAACGCGATCTGCGACGGTGAGTTCGACCACTTCCCGGAGCAGGCGTTCTTCATGTGCGGTGGTCTCGAGGACCTGAAGAAGAACGCGAAGGAACTGGGCGTCTCCTGACGCACCGGTCTTCGTGAGCCATTGAGCTCTGGGTGAGGGGGCGGGGGTTCGTCCCGCCCCCTCACTCACGCCTACTAGACTTGTAACCAACACCCGGCAGAACCGCCGGGTGGTGACCCGAGGAGCCACCTTGGCTGCTGAGCTGCACGTCGCGCTGGTCGCCGCCGACCGTGAGGTCTGGTCGGGCCAGGCCACCCTGGTCGTCGCGCGCACCACGTCCGGCGACATCGGCGTCATGCCCGGTCACCAGCCGCTGCTCGGTGTGCTGGAGTCGGGCCCGGTGACCATCCGTACGAGTGAGGGCGGAACGGTCGTCGCCGCTGTGCACGGCGGTTTCATCTCGTTCGCGGACAACAAGCTGTCGCTGCTGGCCGAGATCGCCGAGCTGTCGGACGAGATCGACGTCCAGCGCGCGGAGCGCGAGCTCGAGCGCGCGAAGGCGGAGGGCGACGCCGCCGCCGAGCGCCGCGCGGACGTACGACTGCGGGCGGCGACGGCGCGCTGACCCCTGGGGGTACCGCCCGGGCCCTTTAGGCTCTGGGGGAGCGCACGCGATGACGTCACTCAGCCGCGGCTGGGACCGGAGCAATCCGGTGCCGGTCGCGGCTGAGGCAGATATGGATGTTTTTTCCGTTCCGTTACCTACTGAAGGTACCTAGGAGACGAGGAGGTCGGTGTCGATGGTCCTCGCTCTGACTGTGTGCGGAATCGTGGTCGCCCTCGTGGTGCTGGGGTTGTTCGTCTTCGGTCTGCGCCGCAGGCTCATCCAGCGCTCCGGCGGCACCTTCGACTGTTCCCTGCGCTGGGACGTGCCGGAGAAACCCGACCCCAGCGGCAAGGGCTGGAGCTACGGCGTCGCCCGCTACAACGGCGACCGCATCGAGTGGTACCGCGTCTTCTCCTACGCCTACCGCCCCCGTCGCATCCTGGAGCGCGCCTCGATCGAGGTGGCCGGCCGCCGCGTCCCCGACGGCGAGGAGGAGCTGGCGCTGCTCTCCGACGCCGTGATCCTCGTCTGTCTGCACCGGGGCACGCGCCTGGAACTCGCCATGAGCGAAGACGCGCTGACCGGTTTCCTCGCGTGGCTGGAGGCAGCCCCGCCCGGTCAGCGCGTCAATGTCGCTTAGGGGTCGCAACCCCTGGAACTGCTTTACGACAGCCCGCTGTTGATGGCGCTCACCAGCTCGCCATTGCTGCTGTCACCGCTGAACTCCCAGAAGAACGCGCCGCCGAGCCCCTGGTTCTTGGCCCAACTCATCTTCCCGGCGATCGTCGAGGGAGTGTCGTACGACCACCAGTTGCTGCCGCAGTGCGCGTACGCGGTGCCGGCGACCGTGCCGGTGGCCGGACAGGACGTCTTGAGGACCTTGTAGTCCTCGATGCCCGCCTCATAGGTGCCGGTCGCCGGGCCCGTGGCGGTGCCGCCGGGGGCGGACTGGGTGACGCCGGTCCAGCCGCGGCCGTAGAAGCCGATGCCGAGCAGGAGCTTGCTGGCCGGGACGCCCTTGGCCTTGAGCTTGGCGATCGCGGCCGCCGAGTTGAAGCCCTCCTTCGGGATGCCCGTGTACGACGTGAGCGGCGAGTGCGGGGCGGTCGGGCCGGTCTTGTCCCAGGCGCCGAAGTAGTCGTACGTCATCACGTTGTACCAGTCGAGGTACTGCGCGGCGCCGCCGTAGTCGGCCGCGTCGATCTTGCCGCCGGACGAGGCGTCGGCGGTGATGGCGGCGGTGATCAGGTAGTTCGAGCCGAACTCGGCACGCAGTGCCTGCGTGAGGTTCTTGAAGGCCGCGGCGCCGGAGGTGTCGCAGGTCAGGCCGCAGGCGTTCGGGTACTCCCAGTCGATGTCGATGCCGTCGAAGACATCGGCCCAGCGCGGGTCCTCCACGACGGCCTTGCAGGACTTGGCGAACGCGGCGGCGTTGGCCGCGGCCTGGCCGAAGCCGCCGGAGTAGGTCCAGCCGCCGAACGAGTACAGCACCTTGATGTTCGGGTACTTCGCCTTGAGCTGGCGGAGCTGGTTGAAGTTGCCGCGCAGCGGCTGGTCCCAGGTGTCGGCGGTGCCGCTGACGGACTGGTCGGCGGTGTAGGCCTTGTCGTAGGCGGCGTAGGTGTCGTCGACGGTGCACTGACCGTTCTTGACGTTGCCGAACGCGTAGTTGATGTGCGTGATCTTCGACGCGGAGCCGGACGTCACCAGGTTCTTGACGTGGTAGTTGCGGCCGTAGACGCCCCACTCGGTGAAGTAGCCGAGCTTGACCTTGTCGCCCGTGGGCGGCTCGGTCGTGCCGCCGGTGGTGCGCACCGCGCGGGCGCCGCTGGCCGGGCCGGTCTGGTCGGCGGTGTCGCGGGCCTGGACGGTGTAGGAGTAGTCGGTGCCGGCGCTCAGGCCGGTGTCGGTGTACGACGTGGTCGTCACCGTGGCGACCTTGGCGCCGTCGCGCAGGACGTCGTAGTTCTTGACGCCGTTGTCGTCGGTGGCGGCCGACCAGGTCAGCTTCACCGAGGTGTTGGTGATGTCGGAGGCGCTGGGCGTGCCGGGGGCGGAGGGCGGGTTGTCGCCGGGGACGCTGCCGCCGTCGCAGCTGCCGCCGTTCAGCTTGCAGTTCGCGGGGGAGCCGGAGCCGGCGCCGTTGAAGCCGAAGGAGACGGAGGCGCCGGGGGCGAGGGTGCCGTTCCAGGACTTGTTCTTGGCGGTCCAGTGGGTGCCCGACGAGGTGACGTCGGCGTCCCAGGCGGAGGTGACGGAGGTGCCGGAGGGGAAGTCCCACTCGACGGTCCAGGAGCTGAGCGTCGTGGTCCCGGTGTTCTTCACCGTCCACTTGCCCTCGAAGCCGGAGCCCCAGTCCTGGGTCTTGGCGTAGGTCGCGGTGGCGGACGTCGCGGCCTCGGCGGGGCTCGCCAGGCCGACGAGACCGGCCAGCGGGAGCAACAGGGTCGCGAACCCTGCGGCGGCTCTGTGTCTGAAGCGCATGCTGCGCCTCCTTGTCGGGGAGTCAGGGGCAGGCATGACTGAGCCTCATGCCGCACACGGTGCGGTGAGAATAGAAAGGTCTGGACCACAGGTCAATAGGTCTGGACCACTAGCCCCTTTGGGTTGCGTTACGCCCCCTCTAGATCCCCAACTCCTGCGCCAGTACGGCCGCTTGGACCCGGCTGCGCAGCTCCAGCTTCCCCAGCAACCGGCTGACGTGCGTCTTCACCGTCGCCTCGGCCATGTCGAGCCGGGCCGCGATGCCGGCGTTGGACAACCCCTCACCGAGACAGGCCAGCACCTCGCGCTCGCGGCGCGTGAGGGCGTCCAGCACGGACGGATCCGCCGTCGGCTCCCGTACCGGCTTCGCGGCGAACTCGGCGATCAGGCGCCGGGTGACGGCCGGGGCGATCAGGCCCTCGCCGCGCGCCACCGTCCGGACCGCCTCGATCAGGTCCTTCGCCTCCGTGTTCTTCAGCAGGAACCCCGCGGCCCCGGCGCGCAGCGCCCCGAACACGTACGCGTCGAGGTCGAAGGTGGTGAGCACGAGGACATCGGCCAGCCGCTCGGCGACCACCTGCCGGGTCGCCGACACCCCGTCCAGCCGCGGCATCTGAACGTCCATCAGCACCAGGTCGGGCCGCAGCTCACGGGCCATGGCCACCGCCTGCTCACCGTCCGCCGCCTCGCCGACGACCTCGATGTCGGGCGCGCTGCGCAGGATGAGCACCAGGCCCGCGCGGACGGCGGACTGGTCCTCGGCGACCAGGACGCGGATCATTCTCTGTCTCCTTCGGTCACGGGGAGCGTGGCACGTACGACCCAGATCTTGCCGTCGGGGGAGTCCTCGGGGCCTGCCTCGAAACGGCCGTCCAGCAGCGCGGTCCGTTCCTGCATGCCGACGAGCCCGGCGCCCGAGCCGGGAGCACGCGGCCCGTCGCGGTCGCCGAAGGGACTGGCCACGGTCACGGTGAGCGAACCGTCCTGCTGTGCGAGGTCGACCGTGACCCGGCCGGGGGAGGCGTGCTTGAGGGCGTTGGTCAGGGACTCCTGGACGATGCGGTAGGCGGCGAGTTCGACGGGGGCGGGCAGGCTGCCGTACTCGCGGTCCAGGGTGATGTCCAGGCCGTTGTTGCGGGCGCCCTCGACCAGGGACCCGAGCCCTTCGAGTGTCGGGGCCGCGGCAGGTTCCAGGTCGCCGCTGCTGTCGCGCAGGATGCCGATCAGGCGGCGCATCTCGGACAGTCCCTCGACGCTGTTCTCGCGGATGACGGTGAGGGCGTCCCGGGAGGTGTTCGGATCGTCGAGGGAGAGCGCGGCGGTGGAGTGGATGGCGATGGCCGAGAGGTGGTTGGCGACCATGTCATGCAGCTCGCGGGCCATCCGGGCCCGCTCGGCGCCGACGGCCTGGGTGCGGTCCATCTCGGCGAGGAGCGCCGTCTGCTCGGCCCGCAGCCGGGCTGTCTCGGCGGCGTCGCGGTGGTAGCGGACCAGCGCGCCGGTCGCTGCCGGGGCGAAGGAGACCACGCCGGTCACGAATCCGACCAGCAGCGCTTCGGGCGCCCGCCACCACGCGAGGAGCCCGACCGTCACGCCCGCGGTGACCAGGCCCGTGCTGATGGGCAGGCGGCGGGCGGCGGCGGGGGTGCCGTACAGGGCGGCCGCGTACATGAGGTCCGTGTACATCGTGATCGTGGCGATGCTGCTGACCGTGAACTGGTCGACGACCAGCATGACGGTGCCGAGGACGACAGCGGGCTGGGGTCTGGTCCTGCGCAGCAGTTCGAGTGCGGCCATCACGACGAGGGGCAGCAGCACCCAGGCCCCCGGCAGAAGCCGGCCCGAATTCAGGTTCTGTCCGAGCGCCCAGAACAGGATGCCGCAGAGCAGCCCGGCGACGGCGACGCAGACGTCGAAGCGGTGCGGGCGGGGCAGTCGTACGGCCATGTCTCCATCCAACACGGGCCGGACGCTCACCGCTTGATGCTCGCGAAGGGACCTGGACTGCATCTTTCGATGTACCGCCACTTCGTCACCGGCGACGACGAAAGCGGCCGGTTCCGACGCGAGCCTGGAAGGAGGACTGAGAGGAGCGAGTGGTGATCGTCGGACTGATCGTCGCGTGCGAGGTGGCCTTCTGGGTGCTGCTGGCGGCAGGACTGGCCTTCCGGTACGCATTCCGGATGCCGCGGGTTGGCCTCGCGCTGCTGCTGTGCGAGCCGCTGCTGGAGATCGTGCTGTTCACCGTCACCGCGATCGATCTCAAGAACGGCGCGGAGCCCGACTGGAAGCACGGCCTCGCCGCCGTCTACATCGGCTTCACCGTGGGCCTGGGCCACTCCACGATCAAGTGGGCCGACGCCCACGTCGCCCACCGCTTCGCGGGCGGCCCGCCGCCGGTCCGGCCGCCGAAGTACGGCACGGCCCGCGCCGTCCACGAATGGAGGGTCGCGGGCCGCTGGATCCTCGCGGCGGTGGTCGCCATGGCCCTGCTCCAGACCGCGGTCTGGTACGTCGGCGGCGACGGCGGGACCGAATCGCTGCGGGCGTGGCAGCAGCGCATGCTGTGGGTGATCGGCATCAACGTGATCATCGCCGGCAGCTACACCCTGTTCCCGAAGCGGGAACCGGCGAAGCAGCGCTAACGCTCCCCGCCCGGCACCCACAGCACGTCCCCGACCTCCTTGTTCGCCGTGCGCGCCAGGATGAACAGCAGGTCGGACAGCCGGTTGAGGTAGGTCGCGGTCAGCGGGTTCATCACCTCGCCGTGGACCTCCAGCGCCGCCCACGTCGACCGCTCGGCCCGTCGTACCACCGTGCAGGCCTGGTGCAGCAACGCCGCTCCCGGCGTTCCCCCGGGCAGGATGAAGGACCGCAGCTTCTCCAGCTGCTCGTTGAAGCGGTCGCAGTCCGCCTCCAGCTTGTCGATGTAGAACTGTTCGACTCGCAGGGGCGGGAACTCGGGGTTCTCCACCACCGGCGTCGACAGGTCCGCACCCACGTCGAACAGGTCGTTCTGCACGCGGGTGAGGACCTTGACGATCTCCTCGTCCAGGTTCCCCAGCGCGATCGCCGTGCCGATCACCGCGTTCGCCTCGTTGGCGTCCGCGTACGCGGAGATCCGCAGATCGGTCTTGGCGACCCGGCTCATGTCGCCGAGGGCGGTGGTGCCCTGGTCGCCGGTCCTGGTGTAGATGCGCGTCAGATTGACCATGTGGCCAGCGTAGTTACGCTCCGGCCGTCCGGAAGACCCGTGTGCCCACCGTCACGGCCAGTGCGGTGAGGGCGACGGCGACCAGAGCGCCGTACAGCATGTGCGTCGTGCCGTACGAGCCGACGTACGCGTCCCGCATCGCGTCCACCAGATAACGGAACGGCATGAAGTGGGACAGGACGTCCAGCCACGCCGGCCCCAGGGTCATCGGGAGCATCAGCCCCGACAGCAGCATGGACGGCATGCTCACCGCGTTGATCAGGGGCCCGAACTCCTGCGGGGTGCGGACCTTCATCGCCACCGCGTACGACAGCGAGGCCAGCGACACGGTGAGCAGCCCGACGAACGCGAAGCCGATCAGCACCCCGGCGAGCGGGGCGCGCAGCCCCATCACCACCGCCGCCAGCACCAGCAGCACCGCCTGGAAGACGAACACCGTGGCGTCGCGCAGCACCCGGCCGAGCAGCAGGGCGAGGCGGCTGACGGGAGTGACCCGCATGCGTTCCACCACCCCCTGGCTCTTCTCGATGATGATCACGAACCCCGCGAACAGGGCCCCGAACAAGCCGAGTTGCAGCAGCAACCCCGGCACCAGCACCTGCCAGGAGCTGCCGCGCCCGCCCAGCGGCAGATCGGTCAGCAGGGGACCGAAGAACAACAGGTACAGCAGTGGCATCAGGACGCCGAAGAGCAGCGCGAAGCGGGAGCGCAGTGACTGGCGGACGTACCGGCCGTAGATGAGGGCCGTGTCGTGCAACAGCATCGGAGGAGTCCTCTACGGATACGGGGGGCTAGACGGCTACGGGGGTCTGGTCGGCCGGCGCCGCGCTGCGGCCCGTGATGGCGAGGAACGTGTCCTGGAGCGTGGCGTCGATCGAGCCGCCGTACTTCAGCTTCAGCGCGGTCGGGGTGCCCTCCGCCACGACCACGCCCTTGTCGACGATCACCAGGCGGTCGGAGAGGGCGTCCGCTTCGTCGAGGTAGTGGGTGGTCAGGAAGACGGTCGTGCCGTACGCGTCGCGCAGCCGGCGGACCAGGTCCCAGAGGTCGGCGCGGCTGCCGGGGTCCAGGCCGGTGGTCGGCTCGTCGAGGAAGAGGACCTTCGGGCGGTGCGTGAGCGCCAGCGCGATGTCCAGGCGCCGCCGCTGCCCGCCGGAGAGCACACCGCACTTGCGGTCCAGCAGCTCGGTCAGGTCCAGGTCGCGGGCCAACTCCTCGGCGCGCTCGGCGGCCTGGGTCTTCGTCAGGCGGTACAGGCGCCCCTGGGTGACGAGTTCCTCCCGCACGGAGATCTGCGGGTCGACCCCGCCCGACTGGGCGACGTAACCGCATGCCCGGCGCACCCCCGTGGCGTCGGTCGCGAGGTCGCAGCCGGCGACGGTGGCCGCGCCGCCGGTGGGGGCCAGGAGGGTGGTGAGCATCCGCAGGGTGGTCGTCTTCCCGGCGCCGTTGGGGCCCAGGAAGCCGAGGATCTCGCCCTCGCGGACGGTCAGATCGATCCCGCGCACGGCCTGAACGGGGCCGAGCTTCGTCTGGAAGGTACGGGCCAGTCCGGCCGTACTGATGATTGGCATGACCCCAGAAAAGCAGAGTCTCTGAAAGTTTGCAACGACCCCAAAATTTAAGAGAGCCCACGAAGATAGGATGTGATCCATGGCAGAGGGGCTCAGGGAGCGGAAGAAGCGCGAGACCAGGCAGCGGATCTCGGACATCGCGACGGGGCTGTTCCTGGAGCACGGGTTCGTGACGGTGACCATCGCGGACGTCGCCGAGGCGGCGGACGTGTCCGTGAACACCGTCTACAACTACTTCCCGGCCAAGGAGGACCTCTTCTTCGACCGCTCCGCCGGCGTCGTCGAACAGCTCTCGCGGTGGGTGCGGGCCCGGGACAAGGGTGAGTCGGCCGCCCGGGCCGTGCTGCGCGAGCTGCGCGCCGAGGCCGAGGCGGTCTCGCCGCGCCTCGGCCTCATGGAGGGTTACGACCGCTTCATGCGCGTCATCCACGAGGCACCCCCGCTGCGCTCCCGGCTGTGGAGCCTCCAGCAGGAGATCCACGACCACCTCGAAGCGACCGTGCGCGAGGAGACCGGCGCCTCCGACGACGACCCGCTGCCGGGGCTGATCGCCGGTCAGATCTCCTGGATCCATCAGACGGTCTTCGTCACCGTCGGCCGCGAGATGCTCAAGGGGCGCAATCCGGACGAAGTATCACGGGAGGTGCTGGTGCTTCTCGACGACATCGAGGAGCTGTTGAGCGAGAAGGTGCTCAACTACGCCGTCCGAGGCGTGCAATGACCCGTGCCGGTGTGATGTCCGTCAGATGAGACGTGACTCGCGTTACTAACCGGTCACACAGTCCCTCACGAGCGCTAAGGTCCGCCGAAGAGGCAACCTAAACAGGGTGTAAGGCGTTTCAAAGGGGAGTCGCAACAGTGGCACGGAAGCTTGCCGTCATCGGCGCCGGCTTGATGGGTTCCGGGATCGCCCAGGTCTCCGCGCAGGCGGGCTGGGACGTGGTCCTGCGTGACGTCACCGACGAGGCGCTCAAGCGGGGCACCGACGGCATCAAGGCGTCGTACGACAAGTTCGTCAGCAAGGGCAAGCTGGAGGCGCACGCCGCCGACGCCGCCCTCGCCCGCATCACCGCGACCACCGACCTGGACGCCGCCGCCGACGCGGACGTCGTCGTCGAGGCCGTCTTCGAGAAGCTGGAGGTCAAGCACGAGATCTTCCGCGTCCTCGACAAGATCGTGCGGCCGGACACCGTGCTCGCCTCCAACACCTCCGCCATCCCGATCACCAAGATCGCGGCGGCCACCGAGCACCCGGAGCGGGTCGTCGGCGTGCACTTCTTCTCGCCGGTGCCGATGATGCAGCTCGTCGAGCTGGTCCGCGGTTACAAGACGAGCGACGAAACCCTCGCCACCGCGCGGGAGTTCGCCGAGTCCGTCGGCAAGACCTGCATCGTGGTGAACCGGGACGTCGCCGGCTTCGTCACCACCCGGCTCATCTCGGCGCTCGTCGTCGAGGCCACCAAGCTCTACGAGTCGGGCGTCGCCACCGCCGAGGACATCGACCTCGCCTGCAAGCTGGGCTTCGGTCACGCCATGGGCCCGCTCGCCACGGCCGACCTCACCGGCGTCGACATCCTGCTGCACGCCACCAGCAACATCTACACCGAGTCCCAGGACGAGAAGTTCGCCCCGCCGGAGCTGATGCGCCGGATGGTGGACGCGGGTGACATCGGCCGTAAGAGCGGGCAAGGCTTTTACAGCTACTGAGCATTCGTAAAACCGCACAGTCCCCTGGCGTGTCACGCGATGGGGTGAATTCGGTATCGGTTCGCTTACAGACGGCAACCTCTGACCGCTCAACGCAGTCAGAGGTTGCATCACCGGCCGCAGCGAAGACTCATAGCAAGCACAGGCACAAGCACAAGCACTGGCAACGCATCGCGGAGCACGAACGCACGCTTGGGGAGCGCATATGCACATCAGGGGCGACCACGCCGAACTGGTCGTCGGGGGCGTCCTCGACGTCCGCAGCGCGGCGGACGCCCGTACGGTCCTTCATTCGGCCGTCGACGACGGAGTCGGCGATCTGGTGCTGGACCTGTCCGAGCTGGACTCCTGGGACGCCACCGGACTCGGCGTGATCATGGGGGCACACCGGCGGGCCGGCCGCTGCGGCCGGCGTCTGGTCCTGCGTGGCGTACCGCCGCAGATGCAGCGCCTGCTGGTGGCCACCCGGCTGCACCGGATCCTGGCGATCGAGGGCGGCATCGGGGTGGAGTCACTGCCCCGGGTGTGACACCCGGCACGGCTGGGGCGGGACGGCCGGACGTTCCGGTTGCGAAGTGCACGTCGGGCGCAATCCTCATGAGACTGTGACGTCTCGGGCGGCGCGGTACCCCGACCTGTCGTAGATACTGTGCGAAGGTTTAGGGTTCGGCTGCCCGCCGACCAGACACACCCCTTCGAGCGGGCCCGGACCAGAAGCGACAGCGCGGTGTGCAAAGGCCGGGAGGGGCCCTGGTCCTGTCACCGGAGACAGGAACCTCAGCACACGAGACGCTTTTGGGGGGCTTGGAACCTATGGACCCGAACAACCGGGGACCCGAGGAGTACGGCCATGACGCCGACGGCCCGTCGTCGCGCCAGCGCCCGCCCAGGGATCCCCTCACACCCGACTTCGGACAGCACACGCCCGCGCTCGCCCGCACGGTGCAACTGGTCTCGGGCGACCACCTGCTCACCGTCAACCCCGTCGACGGCAGCGAGATCGAGGCCTGCCCGCCGGGAGAGCGTCCCGCGCGGCCCGAGAAGCTGACCCCGGCCGACCGCGCCGAGGCCGACCGCGCCGCGAAACCGCCCGTCCCGCCCGGCCCCACCCGCCCCGCACAGCCCCTGCTCGCCCGCCAGGACGAGCGCGAGGAGCTGGTACGGATGCTCGCCCGCGGCCGCTCCGTACGCCTCGTCGGCGCCCCGGGCGCCGGCCGCACCAGCCTCCTCGACCTCGTCGCCGAGGACTGCGCGGACCTGGCCCCCGACGGCGTCGTCCGCCTCACCGGCTTCCACCGCACGCCCGAGGACCTGCTGTACGACCTGTTCTACGCCGTCTACAGCGCGCCCCTGTACCGCCCGGAACAGGACGAACTGCTCTCCTTGGTCCGGGAGATCGGCGCCGTCGTCGTCCTGGACGACATCGAGTTCGGCGGCGCCGCGCTCGACGAGCTGCTGGACGCGACCCCCGAGTGCGCCTTCCTGCTCGGCGCCACGCCCGACGTGCCAGCGCCGTCCGCCGAGTCCGGCATCGAGGACGTCGTCCTCGCCGGTCTCGACCGTGCCGCGAGCGTGGAGCTCCTCGAGCGCGGCGTCGACCGGGTCCTCACCGAGGACGAGGCGAACTGGGCGGGCGACCTGTGGTTCGAGTCGGAGGGGCTGCCGCTGCGGTTCGTCCAGGCCGGGGCGCTGCTGCGGCAGCGGGACCGGCTGCGGGCCGGGGCGGACGCCGTCGACGAGTACGGGGTCTTCGAGGACGCGCCGCCCGCCGACGCGCCCTTCGACGCACCGTTCGGGGAGGAGTCCGGCAGCCAGGAGGTGCCTCTGCCGTCGCTCGGCGAAGCGGCCGGCCCGGCGCCGCTGCTCGCCTCCCGGCTCAGCGCCTCGGCCCGCGCCACCCTGAGGTTCGCCGTCGCGCTCGGCGGCGAGGTGCCGCACCAGGCGCATCTGCCCGCGCTGGTCGGCGACACCCACGCGGACGCCGCGCTGGGCGAGCTGGCCGCCTGCGGCCTCGTCTCACCCGTCGGCTCCCGCTACCGGCTCGCCGCCGGCGTGCAGGCCCAGCTGGAGGCCGCCGGATACACCGAGGACGTGCGGGACAGCGCCCTCACCGCCGCCCGGCACTACACCTGGTGGGCCGGGCATCCCTCGGTCACACCGGAGCGCGTGTGCGCCGAGGCGGACGCCGTGCTCGCCGCGCTGGGCGTGCTGGTACCCGGTACGACGCCGCCCGCCGAGGACGAGGAGAGCCCGACCGTCCGGCTGGCCCGCACGGCCGCGCCCGCCTTCGCCGCGGGGCTGCACTGGAGCGCCTGGGAGCGGGCGCTGCGGGCCGGTGCCGAGGCCGCCAGGCTGGCCGGTGACGTCGCCGAACAGGCCTATTTCCACCACGAGCTGGGCATCCTCGCGCTCTGCGGCGGCCGGCTGGACCGGGCCCGTGCCGAGCTGGAGACCTCCGTCGGGCTGCGCGGCGCCCTCGCCGACAAGCGCGGCACGGTGGCGGGACGCCGTGCCCTCGCGCTGGTCTCGGACCGCTCCGGTACGACACCGGGCGTCGCCGCCTTCGCCGCCACGGCGGGGGAGGAGGTGCCGGACGCGCGGTACGAGGAGTCGCAGTCGCCGCCCGGAGGCGTGCCGACCGCGTTCCCGCCGGGCGGGGAAGCCACGACGCTGGTCACCCACCAGGCCTCCTCGCCGTCGTCGTCGGCCTCGCACAAGGGCCGCGGCGGCGTCCGGAACTTCGCGCGCCGCAACCTCGTCGCGGCCGGCGCGGGCGCGCTGCTCGTCGCCGTGCTCGGCACGGTGGTGACCCTCGGCGCGACCTCCGACAACGACCCGGGCGACCCGTCCACCCAGGTCGGCGTCAACCCGTCCGCCAGCCAGGGCATCGGCGACGACAGCCTCGGTGCCGACAAGGCGGAGGGTGACGGGAAGAACTCCGGAGACACGGGTACGGCGACGAGCCGGCCGACGGATCCGGGGCCCGACGGCACCCTCGGCACGTCGGACGACCCGACGCCGACGGAGACGGCAGGGCCGTCGGACGACCCGAGTGGAACGCAGGGTTCCGGTGGCGGTACGACGACCTCTCCGACGAAGCCGCCGTCGTCGACGACGAGGCCGCCGTCCTCGTCCAGGCCGCCGACGAGTCCGACGACTCGACCGACTTCGCCGTCGCCTACGCCCACGCCGACCGAGAGCACGTCGCCCACGCCGACGGAGCAGCCCACGACGACGGAACCGACGACCTCGGACTCGGCCAGCGGCCCTGCCTCCAGCGCCCCTGTGAGCAGCTCGGCAAGCGCACCGGAGACGAGCGGGGCAGGCACGGCGAGCAGCGCGGACCCCGTGATCTGACGCACCACCCACCCAAGAGGGCCGGGTCCACTCCTCGGACCCGGCCCTCACCGTCGTAGAACCGCCAAAACCTGCTGACGACCGCCGGTCAGAACAACCGCAGCTTGTCGTCCTCGATGCCCCGTAGCGCGTCGTAGTCCAGCACCTGGCACCCGATCCCCCGGTCCGTGGCGAGGACCCGGGCCTGCGGCTTGATCTCCTGGGCGGCGAAGATGCCGCGGACCGGCGCGAGGTGGGGATCCCGGTTCAACAGCTCCAGGTAGCGGGTGAGTTGCTCTACGCCGTCGATCTCGCCCCGGCGCTTGATCTCGACCGCGACCGTCCGGCCCTCGGCGTCCCGGCACAGGATGTCCACCGGGCCGATCGCCGTCATGTACTCGCGGCGGATGAGCGTGTAGCCCTCGCCGAGGGTCTCGATGCGGTCGGCGAGGAGTTCCTGGAGGTGTGCTTCCACGCCGTCCTTGATCAGGCCGGGGTCCACGCCCAGTTCGTGCGAGGAGTCGTGGAGGATCTCCTCCATCGTGATGATCAGCTTCTCGCCCGCTTTGTTGGTGACCGTCCAGACGTCCTTTTGCTCACCGTCCCCCTCCTTCAGGGTGCAGGGCGGCGACATCCAGTTCAGGGGCTTGTAGGCCCGGTCGTCCGCGTGGATGGAGACGCTGCCGTCCGCCTTGACCAGGATCAGACGGGGCGCCGAGGGCAGGTGGGCGGTGAGCCGGCCCGCGTAGTCGACGGAGCATCGGGCAATGACGAGACGCATGGTCGGCAACGCTACTCGACGGGCACGGGTGCACGCGATTCGCCCTGGGGGAGTCCGTATGACCCCGGACTGCCCCTGTTCATTTCTGGCCGATTGTGGGCCTAACGAGGACCGCCCATGTACGCAATCTCCTGGTGCGGTCACCGTCTGTTGCCTACCGTATTAAACGGGAGGTCGCGAGGCGTGTACGCAGAGTGTTCGATATCGCGAACTCCCTTATCTGTCAGGCAACCCCTGCGCTTCGGGGGTGCGAGAGGAGAACCCATGTCGCTCGACGTCTCACCGGCCCTACTCGAACAGGCCGAGCGAGGCGAGGTCGACGAAGCCGCCTTCGTCGACTGCGTCCGGACCTCCCTGCCCTATGCATGGGAGATGATCAGCTCCCTGGTGGCCCAGCTGAAGGTCGACGGCGGTCAGTTCGCCGACAACCAGACGCCCCCGCCGGACGAGCAGGCACGTGGCCAGTTGCTGCGTGCGCTTGCGAGTGACGCGATACGCGGCGCGCTGCAGCGGCACTTCGGGGTGCGACTGGCCTTCCAGAACTGCCACCGGGTGGCGGTGTTCCCGCTCGACGCCTCGGTCGACGAGACGCTTGCGCGCTTCACCTCGGTCCGCAGTCAGCTGCTGAACCAGTCTCCGGAATTCAGGGACTGCTGACGCAGGCAGTCGCTTGCTTGCCGCTCCGTACGCGGGAGGTGCATTCAGTACTGGGGCGGCAAGCCCCCCGGCGGACCGGGCCGTTCGGCGCGCACAGGGACATCAAGGGGCTTTCAGCCGAGGTGCGGCAGCACTTCGGCGCCCAGCCGTCGTACGTTCTCCTCGGTCGCCGCCAGGTCGCCCGAGCCCTCGACGAGCAGGGCGAAGCGGGAGATGCCGGTCCGTTCGCTGGTCGCCGCCAGGCGGTCGGCGCACAGGCGTGGAGTGCCCACGGGGTGCAGGCCGCAGAGCAGTTCGGTGTACGCCAGCGGGTCGCGCATCGCGCGATGGCGGCCGTCCACCGTCACATGGGCCTCCAGGCCCTGCCGGAGCCAGCCGGGCATCGCCTTCGTGAGGGTCTCCACCGCGTCCGTGCGGCGGTCCGCGATCTGGCAGACGCCGGCCGAGACATGGGCCGCGGCATGGATCTCCTCCGCGGGCCGCCCGGCCGCGCGGGCGTACTCCCGCCACAGGGCGACCATCTCGGCCTTCTCCTCGTCGCCCACATGCATGCCGAGCAGCATCGGCAGCCCGCGCTCGGCCGCGAGGCGCACGCTCCGGGGCGATGTGCACGCGACGACGACCTCGGGCCCCTCGACGTCCGTGAGGCACTCCGACGGCCTCGGGACGACGGGGACCTCACGGAAGCCGAACCGCTCGCCTGCGGCCGCGACGGAGGGCTCGCGCAGCCAGCGCAGCAGCAGATCGAGTGATTCCGGGAACCCCTCCTCGTACGCCTCGAGACCCGAGCCGAACACCTCCAGATCCACCCAGGGGCCGCCGCGCCCCACACCCAGCGAGAACCGCCCGCCGGACGTGATGTGCAGCAGCGCGGCCTGTTCGCCGAGGGCCACCGGGTGGGCGGTGGGCAGCACGCTGACCGCCGTGCCGACCCTCAGCCGCCGGGTGCGGCCGAGCAGTAAAGCGGCCAGGGTGACCGCGGACGGACAGGTGCCGTACGGCACGAAGTGGTGCTCGGCCAGCCAGACCGTGTCGAGCCCCGCCTCCTCGGCGACCTCGGCGGAGCGGACCGCGCGGTGCAGCGCCTCCCCGTCGCCCTGTCCCGGGAACCGGGCCGCCAACACGAAACTTCCTACGCGCATCGCTTTTTCCTGCTTCCTTGGCTCCGACGCGGAGCTCCCCCACCCGGCATAACCGTCTGACACGTGCCGAGGACACGGCCTGGCGAAGGGATTTGCGGATTGTCTGCAGAATGGATCCGCGGGGTGAGGGACTTGTGGGGGTTGGTCCCGTACGAATACCCCTGTCCGTGCCGCGTAGGCTGGACATGACCCGTGCATCCTGTATAGCCCCGTGAGGTGTTCCGTGTCCCCGCGTCGCAACCGGCCCAACGGCCCCAGAGGAGCTGCCTCGTCCGGAGGCAGCGCCGAGGACGACCGCTCCGGCCGTTACGGCGGCTGGCAGTCCACGGAGAGCTGGCAGGGCGAGGAGTGGAACGTACGGCATGTGGCGGGTGCGAGCGCCCAGGGCAAGGCGTACCGCTGCCCGGGCTGCGACCAGCTGATCCCGGACGGCGTCCCGCACGTCGTCGCCTGGCCGGACCACGCGGGCGTCGACGACCGCCGCCACTGGCACAAGGCGTGCTGGAACGCGAAGGACCGCCGCACCACGCGGGTGCAGCGGTCCCGTAACGCGCCGAGGTTCTGAACCCGGCCTACACGTCGCGCTTCTCCAGCAGGGCGTAGGCGCCGGCGAACGCGGCGGCCGTGACGCCGAGCATGATCCACAGCGGGTCCCAGCCGGACGGGCCGGTCTCGGTGAGGGACTGGGCGTAGAAGACGCTGAACTGGTTCGGGATGGAGTACTCGAACAGGGCCTGCTGGACGTCCTGGAGGGACTCCGAGAACATGAACAGCGCGATGACCAGCGGCGCCAGCACCACGCCGATCATGATCGTGATCGCGCCCGCCGAGTGCCGGATGATCGAGCCGACGACGAGCGAGAGCAGGCCGAGCAGCGCGATGTAGAGCGAGATGCCGAGCGTGCCCTTCAGCCACTCCGAACCGCTGGGCTCGCGCGCGCCCTCCAGCAGCGCCACATCCATGAGGGCGACGAGAAGCACCGACGCCAGCGTCACGACGAACGCGACCGCGAAGAACACGATCGCCTTCGCCACCAGCACCCGGCTCCGGCTCGGGCACGCCGTCATCGTGGTGCGGATCATGCCGGTGCCGTACTCCGAGGCCGTGGTCAGCACGCCCAGGGTGATGATGCACATGCTGCCGAGCAGCAGGCCGAAGAAGCCGAACCCGAGCGGGTTCTGGTCGGCCAGGCTCCCCTCCGAGGAGTTGCCGGCCACCAGCGCGACGGTCGCCAGGCCGATGCCGACGACGAGCAGCACGAACACGCCGAGCGTCCACATCGTGGAGCGCACCGAGCGGATCTTCGTCCACTCCGAGGCGAGCGCATGCCCGAGGTGCGTGCGCACGACGGGGATCGGCGAGGTGTAGGTGGGGTACGACGAGCCGGGCGCCGCCTGCCAGTTCGGTGCGGCGGTCTGCGGCATCGGGGGCTGGGGCGTGCTCATCGGGCGTCCTCGGGCTTGGTCGGGGCGGCGGGGGCGGGCGGGGCGGCGGACTGCACGGGGGCGGCCACGGGCGGCTGTGCGGGCGCCTGCGGGGGCGCGGGCGGGGCGGCGGCCGGTTGACCCGCGGGCTGTCCCGGAGCCGGGCCGGCCGACGCCTGAGGCGGCTGGGGCGCCTGCTGGGCGTACGGGTTGGCCGTACCCGCGCCCGGCGCCGCGGGAGCGCCGTACGGACCGGCGGGCGCCTGGCCCGGCGCGCCCTGCGGCGCGGCGAACGGCTGCCCGCCCGGCTGGGGCGGCGGCGGGGCGTACCAGCCCGGCTGGCCCTGACCCGGGACCGGCATCGGCGGCTGCGCGCCCGGCGGCAGCGGCTGCTGGAGCCCTTCCTTCTGGTCGACCGTCGAGCGGTAGTCGACCGCGCCCTGCGTCATCCGCATGTACGCCTCCTCCAGCGAGGCCTGATGCGGCGACAGCTCCCACAGCCGTACGTCGGATTCGTGCGCGATGTCGCTGATGCGGGGGAGCGGCAGCCCGGTCACCCGGAGCCCGCCGTCCTGCTCGGGCAGCACGTGGCCGCCCGCCTCGGTGAGCGCTCCGGCCAGCTTCTCGCGCAGCTGCGGCTCGGTGTCGGGCGTACGGACCCGGGCGAAGCCGGCGGAGTTCGCCGCGATGAAGTCCTTGACGCTCATGTCGGCGAGCAGCTGCCCGCGCCCGATGACGATCAGGTGGTCGGCGGTCAGCGCCATCTCGCTCATGAGGTGCGAGGAGACGAAGACGGTACGGCCCTCGGCCGCCAGCGACTTCATCAGGTTGCGCACCCAGAGGATACCCTCGGGGTCGAGGCCGTTGACCGGCTCGTCGAACAGCAGCACCTGGGGGTCGCCGAGCAGCGCGGCGGCGATGCCGAGGCGCTGGCCCATGCCGAGCGAGAAGCCCTTGGAGCGCCTCTTGGCCACGTCCTGGAGACCGACCACGCCCAGCACCTCGTCCACCCGGCGGGCCGGGATGCCGGACAGCTGGGCGAGGCTCAGCAGATGGTTGCGTGCCGCGCGGCCGCCGTGCACCGCCTTGGCGTCCAGGAGGGCGCCGACCTGGCGGGGGGCGTTGGGCAGCTTGCGGTACGGATAGCCGCCGATCGTCACCTGCCCCGCGGTCGGGTTGTCCAGGCCGAGGATCATCCGCATCGTCGTCGACTTGCCCGAGCCGTTGGGGCCCAGGAAGCCGGTGACGGAACCGGGCCGCACCTGGAAGGACAGGTTGTACACAGCGGTCTTGTCGCCGTAGCGCTTGGTCAGGCCGACTGCTTCGATCATGCTCCGCACCCATCGGAAGGATCAGGACAGCGGGGCACACGCCCCCGTAAGGGTTAGGAGGATATCGAGGCGCTGACGGTTCCACTCAAGGGCAAGTAAAACCTCGCGCCCACCGTTTCCCCCGGGCCCCTCGCTAAGCGTCCCGTTTCCTGAGCGTGGCGTAACCGCCGGCGATCGCCACGAGCACCCACAGCGCCATGATGCCGAGCCCGCCCCAGGGACCGTACGGTGTGTCGTCGTCGACCGGCGTGACCACCTGCATGATCTTGCTGCCGGCCTGGTCGGGCAGATAGCGGCCGATCTTCTCGGTGGCCGAGACATTGCCGAGGATGTTGGAGACCAGGAAGAAGAACGGCATCAGGATGCCCAGCGACAGCATCGGTGAGCGCAGCATCGCGGCGACGCCCATCGAGAACATCGCGATGAGGGTCATGTAGAGCCCGCCGCCGATCACCGCGCGCAGCACTCCCGGGTCGCCGATCTCCGCCTTGTGCTCGCCGAGCATCGCCTGCCCGAGGAAGAAGGCGACGAAGCTGGTGGCCAGGCCGACGACGAGTGCGAGGCCGGTCGCCACGGCGATCTTGCTGAACAGGAAGGTGCCGCGCTGCGGCACGGCCGCCAGCGAGGAGCGGATCATGCCGGTGCTGTACTCGTTCGAGACGACGAGCACCCCGAACTCGATCATCGCGAGCTGACCGAGGCTCATCCCGGCGAAGCTGATGAAGGTCGGATCGAAGGAGAGCCTGTCCCGCTCGCTCATGTCGTCGAACTCGTTCGCCGACAGGCCCGCGATCAGCATGCCGAGGGCGATGGTGACCACCACGGCGAGGGAGAGCGTCCACACGGTGGAGGCGACGGACCGGATCTTGGTCCACTCGGAGCGGATGACCTGGGTGGCTGCCATGTTCAGCTCCTCCTCCAGCCGTCGCCCCACTGCTGCCCGTGGGGCGGCGCCGCGGACTGCGCGTGGTACTCCACCGACTCGGCCGTCAGCTGCATGAACGCCTCCTCCAGCGAGGCCTGTTGCGGGCTCAGCTCGTGCAGCACGACCCCGTGCCGCGCCGCCAGCTCCCCGATCTGCTCCGCCTTGCCGCCGTCGACCTCCAGCGAGCCGTTGCCCGTCTCCACCGCCGTGATCCCGGCCGTGTGCAGCACGTCGAGCAGCCGCTCCCGCTGCGGGGTGCGGATCCGGACGTACGACTTCGAGTTCCGCTCGATGAAGTCGGCCATGGTCGTGTCGGCGAGCAGCCGGCCCTGCCCGATGACGACGAGGTGGTCGGCGGTCAGCGCCATCTCGCTCATCAGATGCGAGGAGACGAAGACGGTACGGCCCTGTGCGGCAAGGGATTTCATCAGGTTGCGGATCCAGTGGATGCCCTCCGGATCGAGCCCGTTGACCGGCTCGTCGAACATCAGGATCCGCGGGTCGCCGAGCAGCGCGCCCGCGATGCCGAGCCGCTGTCCCATGCCCATCGAGAAGCCCTTGGTCTTCTTCCGCGCGACCGCCGTGAGCCCGACCGTCTCCAGCACCTCACGCACCCGCCGCTTCGGAATGCCGTTGCTCTGCGCCAGGCACAGCAGATGGTTGTAGGCGCTGCGCCCGCCGTGCCAGGCCTTGGCCTCCAGCAGGGCGCCGATGTACGTGAGCGGATCCTTGAGCTGGTCGTAGTGCTTGCCGTCGATACGGACGTCCCCGACGGTGGGACGGTCGAGCCCGAGGATCATCCGCATGGTGGTCGACTTGCCGGCGCCGTTGGGCCCGAGGAACCCCGTGACCATACCCGGTCTGACGGTGAAGGTGAGGTTGTTGACCGCCACCTTCTCGCCGTACCGCTTGGTCAGCCCCTCGAGCTCAATCATGCGCCCACGCTAGGGCCGGGTTCCGGCCGCTGCCACCCCACCGGGCAAACGGAGGCCGACGAGGGCGGCAACAGCGGTCATCGCCGTCGGGCAGCCGGTACGCCAAAGGCCCGCACCCTCGGGGGAGACGGTGCGGGCCTCTGATCGCGCTACTGGTTACCGGGTCTGCTGAGCCGGCACCCCGCGGGAGATCGGCTCGTCCTCGGCCGGCGTGCCCGCGGCGGCCACCGCGGCACCGGTGAGGGTCGCCAGCATCTCGCGGACGTTCGTCAGCTGAGCGTTGATGCTGTCGCGGCGGTTGGTGAGGGCCGCGAGCTCGCGCTCGGATTCCGAACGGATGCGGTCGGCCTTGGCGTTGGCGTCGGCCACGATGTCCTCGGCCTGGCGCTGGGCGGTCTCCACCGTCTGGCGGGCGCGGCGCTCGGCGTCGGTGCGCAGCTTCTCGGCCTCCAGGCGCAGCTGCTCGGCGCGGTGCTCGATCTCGGCGAGGCGCTTCTCGGCCTTGGCCTGACGCGACGCCAGGTCGCGCTCGGACTGCTCGCGGCGCTTGGCGAGGTTCGTCTCGAAGTCGGCGGCAGCCTGCGCGGCCTTGGCGCGGGTCTCCTCGAAGAGGGCGTCCGCCTCCTCGCGCTTGGACTGCGCGTCCTTCTGCGCCTCGGCACGCAGCTGAGAGGCGTCGCTCTTGGCCTTCTCGACGATCCGGACGCCCTCGTCCTCGGCCTTGGCCTTGCGCTCCGCAGCGAACGATTCTGCGTCGTTGCGGACCTGCTGGGCCGCCGACTCGGCGAGCTCGCGGTGCTGCTCGGCGGCGCGGCGGGCCTCCTCGCGCAGATCCTTGGCCTCTTCCTCGGCGAGGCGGAGGATCTTCTCGACACGCGCGCCGAGACCCGCGTACGACGGCTCTGCGTCGGTCACGGCGGCCTGGGCGTTCTGCGTCTCGAGGTGGAGCTCCTCGATGCGCTTTTCCAGAGCGGTGATGCGGGCGAGAGCGCTGTCACGGTCGGAGACGAGCTTGGAGATCCGTTCGTCCACCTGAGCGCGGTCGTACCCACGCCGCACAAGCTCGAAGCCGTAGGGGGAAGTGTCGCTCATGGGGTTCCTGTCGAATGAGACCGGTGAGGTGATAGGTGGAATCCTAGGGGCCGAAGCGGTGTGTCATCGAGCGGATGCGTGTTTGATCTGGAGAATGACACCCCTTTTGGGTGGCTAACCCCAGGACTGCTTGCCAAAGATCTGGTCAAAGGCCCCAGAAAACACCGGAGTCCGGTCTCTTGGCTAGCTGTCCGGCGACTTGCCACCCGATCGGGGGGCGCCCACCGTCGCGCCGGCCTTGACCCCGCCGTCCTTGCCCGCGGACGGCGCCTCGAAGGACTCCAGCGCCTCCAGGACGTCCTGGACGCGGGAGATCTCGGCGTTGATGTCCTCGCGGCGCCGGACCAGGACCTCCAGCTCGCGCTTGCCCTCCTCGACCGTGCGCCTGGCCTCGCGGATCGCCTCGGCCTTGAGCTCCTCGGCCTCCTTGATCAGCGAGGACCGCTTCTGCTCGGCCTCCTTCAGCAGGCCCTCGGCCTTCTTGACGGCGGCGATGCGGACCTTGCCCGCCTCGGAGTTGGCCTCCGAGACGATCTCCTTGGCCTTGGCCTGCGCCTTGGCCAGCTGCTCCTCGGCGGCCTTGATGAGGGCGTCGCAGCGGTCCCCGGTCGACTTCATCGTCTCGGCGGCCTCGCGGCGGGCCCGCTCGTGCAGGTTCTCGATCTCGGTCGTGATGCGGTCGCGCAGCTCCTCCGCGCGCTCCCTGATGGCGGTCGCGTCCCGGCGGGCGCCGACGAGCAGCTCGTCCGCGTCCGTACGGGCCTTCTCCACCATGGAGTTGCCCTCCACCGTCGCCTCGGAGACCAGCCGGTCGGCCTCCTTGCGGGCGGCGCCCACCATGGTGTCGGCCTGCGCCTCGGCGTCCGCGGTCGTCTTGTGCGCCTGCGTCTGCGCCTCGGTGAGCAGCTTGTCCGCCTCGGCCGTGGTCTCGGTGATGAGCTTGTCGACCTGCTCGGCCGCCTCGGAGCGCCGCTTGTTGGCGTCCTTGCGGGCCTCGTCGAGGGTGCGCTCGGCCTCCTCGCGCGCGGAGGCGACCAGCCGCTCGGCCGTCGCTTCCGCGTCCGCCTTGAGCTGCTGGGACTCGCTGCGGATCCGCTCGGCGTGCGCCTGCGCCGACCCGACGGTCTCCGCGGCCTCGGCACGCAGCCGCTCCGCCTCCGAGGTCGCGTCCCCGACCAGCTTCTCGGCCTTGGCGAGCGCCTCGGCGCGCACCCGGTCGGCCTCCGCGACCGTCTCCGACTGCAGCCGCTCCGCCTCGGAACGCGCCTCGGTGATGAGGGTGTCGGCCTGCGTCGCCGCGTCCGACCGGATCCGGTTGGCGTCCTCACGGGCGTCCGCCCGGGTGCGCGCGGCCGCCTGGTC
Organism: Streptomyces sp. NPDC049627; assembly: GCF_044465645.1. Lineage (NCBI taxonomy): Bacteria > Bacillati > Actinomycetota > Actinomycetes > Kitasatosporales > Streptomycetaceae > Streptomyces > Streptomyces sp. NPDC049627. The sequence goes on from NZ_JBITLW010000003.1 coordinate 567,182, forward strand.
GGCCTCGGCGATCTTGTCCGACGCCTCGGTACGGACCCGCTGGGCGTGCTCGGAGGCGTCCGACCGCAGCCGCTCCGCCTCGGCGATCGCCTCCGCCATGGTGCGCTCGGCGAGGGACTTGGCGGCCTCGGCCTCCTCGCCCGCCTCGCGCCGGATGCGGCCCGCGTCCTCGCTGGCCCGCTCCCGCTCGGCGTACGCGTCGGAGCGGACCCGGTCCGCCTCCTCCTGCGCCTCCCGGCGGGTACGGTCCGCCGCGTGCTCGGCGGCACTGCGCAGCCCGGTGATCTCCTCCTGGGCCTGCTCGTGCAGTCCGGCCACGGAGTCGCGCACCTGCTGGGCGTGCTGCTCGGCGGCGCCGACCATCTCGGTGGCGCGCCGGTCGGCCTCCTCGACCAGCCGCACCGCCTCGGCCTGCGCCTCCTCCACCCGCTTACGGGCGGAGGCCAGCAGCTCCTCGCTCTGCTCGCGGGCCCGCTCCCGCTCCTGGTCGGCCTCCTGCCGTGCGGAACCGAGCAGTTCCTCGGCCTCGCGACGGCGCCGGGCGGCCTCCTCCTGGGCGGCGGCCAGTGTCTCGGACGCCTCCGTGGCGAGCCGCTCGGCGGCGGCCTGGGCCTCGGCCCGTACCCGGTCGGCGGTGTCCTGGGCCTCCGACTTCAGCCGCTCGGCCTCGGCCGCGGCCTCCGACCTGAGGCGTACGGCGACGGCCTCGCCCTCGGCCCGGGACGCGGACGCGTCCGACGCGGCCTCGGTGCGCAGCCGGTCGGCCTCCTCCTCGGCCTGCTGCTGCAGGGTGCGGATCCGCTCGGCGGCCTCGGTGCGGAGCCGGTCGGTCTCCTCGGCGGCCTCGCGGCGGATGCGCGCGGCCTCCTCACGGGCGTCGCTGAGCGCCTGCTCGGCGGCGGCGAGCCGCTGCTCGGCCTCGGTCTGCAGCCGGGTCAGCTCCTCGGCGGCCTCCGCCCGGCGGGCCTCGACGGCACGCTCGGTCTCCTCGCGCAGCTCGCGCGCGGCGCGCTCGGCGTCGGCCTTGATGCCCTCGGCCTGCTCGACGACCTCCTCGCGGTGCCGTTCGGCCTCCTGACGGGTGCGCTGGAGGGTCTCCTCGGCCTGGCGGCGCAGCGTCGTCGCCCGCTCGATGGCCTCGGTGCGGACCTTCTCGCTGTCCGTGGTGGCCTTCTGGCGCAGCTCGTCCGCGTCGGCCTTGGCCTTGGACAGCAGCTCCTCGGCGGTCTTGGCCGCCTCCTCGATCTGCTGGACGGCCTCCTTGCGGGCCTCCGCGCGGATCTTCTCGCCCTCGGCGACCGCCTCGGAGCGCAGCTGCTCGGCCTCGCCGCGCAGCCGGCGGGCCTCCTCCTGCAGCTCGACCGTCTTGGCGCGGTACTCCTTGGTGTCGTCCTTCGCCGCGCCTTTGAGCTGCTCGGCGATGTCGTGCGCCTCGGCGCGCAGCCGGTCCGCCTCGGCCTCGGCCTCCCTGCGGATGCGCTCGGCCTCCTCGGCCGCGGCCTTGGTGGTGTTCTGCGCGTCCTCCTGCGCCTTGTTGAGGACGTCCTCGGCGGTCTTGGCCGCCTTGGACAGCGCGGTGGCGCTCTCCTCGGCGGTGATCGTCCGGGCCTTCTCGGCGGCCTCGGCCAGCAGCTTCTCGGCCTCGGCGCGGGCGTCGGCGATGACCTGCTCGGCGTCGGCCTTGGTGTTCTCGGCCTCCTTGGTGGCCTCCTCGACCAGCCGGGCGACCTGCTCCTTCGCCGTACGCGTGCGGGTCTCGTTGGCGGCCTCGGCGGACGCGAGCGCCTTGGCGGCGTTCTCCTTGGCCTCGGCGACGAGCTTCTCGGCCTCGGACTGCGCCTTGCGCAGCGCCTCCTCGGCCTCCGTCATGCGCTGCTCGGCGGCCCGGCTGAGCTCGGTGGCCTGCCGGCGGGCGGCGTCCGACTCGGTCGCGGTGGAGCTGCGCAGCTGCTCGGCGTGGTCGGTGGCCTCCTGGGCCTGCGTGGAGGCGGCGTTCAGCAGCCGCTCGGCGTCCGTACGCGCCCGGCGCAGGATCTGCTCGGCCTCCGCGCGGGCCTCCTCGGCCGCGCTCTGCAGCCGCTGGCGGGCCTCGGCGGTGAGCCGCTCGGCCTCGGCACGGGCGGCCGCCATGGCCTGCTCGGCCTCGGCACGGGACTCGTCGAGGAGCCGGCGGGCCTGCTGCTCGCTGCGGGCGCGCAGCTGCTCCGCCCAGGCCACGTTCTCGTTGACGTGCGACTCGACGGTCTGGCGCCGCTCGGCCAGCTCCTGGTCCAGCTGCTGGCGGCGGGTGACCGCCTCCTGGTGCAGCTCGGCCTGGAGCCGGGCCGCCTGCTCGGCGTGCTCCTGGAGGATGCGCTGGGTCTGTGCGCGGGCCTGGCTCAGCTCCCGCTCGGCGTCCTGGCGCAGCTGGTCGGCCTGGATCTGGGCGTTGCGCAGCAGCTGCTCGGCCTGATAGCCGATGTCGCCGCCGGCGAAGTCGGGCCGGGACATGATGGTGCGCCGCGCCTCGTGCAACTTGGCGCGCAGCACCTCGACCTGGTAGCCGAGGTCCTCGGCGTGCTGGATCGCCTTCTCCCGCTCGGTCTTCAGCCGATCCATCTCGGCCTCGAACCGAGAGAGGTGGTCGACGTCAGCCGCCGGCTCTCGCTCCTGGCGTTCGTAGCCCCGCACTGCGCGGTCCCATCCGTCCCCTGGTCGCAAGTCTCTCCATACGAGCACCGTCCATCCGCCGAACGGGGCCCCCGGGGAATGGTGTCAGATCAACGGCGGAGCACGGGCTGTTGCCCCACCCTCGTCCCCCGAAACCCGGACCCCGGACATGGCGGTCACCCTGGACTGAGCGGCGACCGCCCCCAACCCTACCGGCCCATATGTACGAGGGTCAGTGCTCAGGCGACTCAACAGGCGCCGAAGTGACCAGTTCTGTCAGTACGCCATGGCAATCCTTCGGGTGCAGGAAGGTGATTCGTGACCCCATGGAGCCGCGCCGGGGCTCTTCGTACAGAACGCGTACGCCCTTCTGCTTGATGTCGGCGGCGTCGCCGTCCACATCCGCCGTACCGAAAGCGATGTGGTGGACACCCTCGCCGTTCTTGTCGAGCCACTTCGCGACGGTGGAGTCCGGGCGTGTGGGCTCGAGAAGCTGCAGGTAGGAGGCGCCTCCGTCGGAGGTGTCGTTGATCTTGAGCATGGCCTCGCGGACGCCCTGCTCCTCGTTGACCTCGGAGTGGAACACCTCGAAGCCATAAGTGGCCCGGTAGAACTCGACGGTCTTGTCGAGATCGAAACAGGCGATTCCGATGTGGTCGATTCGCGTCAGCATGGTGTTCAGTGCAGCGCTCCCGCCGTGGTTACGCAACGTGCGCGCGATCACACCGACGGCCCGGTGACGGCACGGAGTGCCACTCAGTACATTCGAAGTAAACCCTCGTTCACTCCTCGGCAGTGCAGCCGGAAGGGGATCGCACCTCATGTCTGGATCGAACAGCACGACCTCGGTGATCGTCGCGGGGGCGCGTACCCCCATGGGACGGCTGCTGGGCTCCCTCAAGTCCTTCTCCGGAGCCGACCTCGGCGGCTTCGCGATCAAGGCCGCCCTCGACCGTGCGGGGATCGGTGGCGACCAGGTGCAGTACGTGATCATGGGCCAGGTGCTGCAGGCCGGGGCCGGGCAGATCCCGGCGCGCCAGGCCGCGGTCAAGGCCGGCATCCCGATGAACGTCCCGGCGCTCACGATCAACAAGGTGTGTCTGTCCGGCCTCGACGCGATCGCCCTCGCGGACCAGCTGATCCGCGCCGGCGAGTTCGACGTGATCGTCGCGGGCGGCCAGGAGTCCATGACCAACGCCCCCCATCTGCTGCCGAAGTCCCGCGAGGGCTTCAAGTACGGCGCGGTGCAGATGATCGACGCGATGGCGTACGACGGTCTGACCGACGCCTTCGAGAACATCGCCATGGGCGAGTCGACGGAGAAGCACAACACGCGCCTCGGCATCCAGCGCCCCGAGCAGGACGAGATCGCCGCCCTGTCCCACCAGCGTGCCGCCGCCGCGCAGAAGAACGGCATCTTCGAGGCCGAGATCACCCCGGTCGAGATCCCGCAGCGCAAGGGCGACCCGGTTCTCTTCAGCAAGGACGAGGGCATCCGCGGGGACACCACCGCGGAGTCGCTGGGCAAGCTGCGCCCCGCGTTCTCGAAGGACGGCACGATCACGGCCGGCTCCTCCTCGCAGATCTCGGACGGCGCGGCCGCCGTGGTCGTGATGAGCAAGGCCAAGGCGCAGGAGCTCGGCCTGGACTGGATCGCGGAGATCGGCGCGCACGGCAATGTGGCGGGTCCGGACAACAGCCTCCAGTCCCAGCCGTCCAACGCCATCCTCCACGCCCTGAAGAAGGAGGGCCTGGAGGTCTCCGACCTCGACCTGATCGAGATCAACGAGGCCTTCGCCGCCGTCGCGGTGCAGTCAATGAAGGACCTCGGAGTGTCCACAGAAAGGGTGAACGTCAACGGCGGAGCCATTGCCCTGGGTCACCCGATCGGTATGTCGGGTGCGCGTCTCGTCCTGCACCTGGCCCTGGAGCTGAAGCGCCGGGGCGGCGGCATCGGCGCGGCCGCGCTGTGCGGTGGCGGCGGTCAGGGTGACGCACTGATCGTGCGGGTACCCAAGGCCTGAGTTCTCCTTTGTAGGACCTTCTTTGTGAACGGAGCTGTGATGCAGGACGTCTCCACCTTGGTGGCCCAGGCCAGGGAAGGCCGGCCGCGGGCCGTGGCCCGGCTGATCTCCCTGGTGGAGGGGGCGTCCCCGCAGCTGCGGGAGGTCATGGCGGCGCTGGCCCCGCTGACCGGCAACGCGTACGTCGTCGGCCTGACCGGATCCCCGGGCGTCGGCAAGTCGACGTCCACCTCGGCGCTGGTGACGGCGTACCGCAAGCAGGGCAGGCGGGTCGGCGTCCTGGCCGTCGACCCGTCCTCGCCGTTCTCGGGCGGCGCCCTGCTCGGCGACCGGGTCCGGATGTCCGAGCACGCCTCCGACCCGGGCGTCTACATCCGCTCGATGGCGACGCGGGGCCACCTGGGCGGCCTCGCGTGGGCCGCCCCGCAGGCGATCCGCGTCCTGGACGCGGCGGGCTGCGACGTGATCCTGGTCGAGACGGTCGGCGTCGGCCAGTCGGAGGTGGAGATCGCCTCTCAGGCCGACACCTCCGTCGTCCTCCTCGCCCCCGGCATGGGCGACGGCATCCAGGCGGCGAAGGCGGGCATCCTGGAGATCGGCGACGTGTACGTCGTCAACAAGGCCGACCGCGACGGCGCCGACGCCACCGCCCGCGAGCTCAACCACATGCTCGGCCTCGGCGAGTCCCGCGGCCCGGGCGACTGGCGCCCACCCATCGTCAAGACGGTCGCCGCCCGCGCCGAGGGCGTCGACGAGGTCGTGGAGGCCCTGGAGAAGCACCGCGCCTGGATGGAGGAGCGGGGCGTCCTCGCCGAACGCCGCCGCGCCCGCGCCGCCCGCGAGGTGGAGACCATCGCCGTCACGGCCCTGCGCGAACGCATCGCCGACCTCCACGGCGACCGTCGGCTCGGGGCGCTGGCGGAGAAGATCGTCGCCGGGGACCTGGATCCGTACCGGGCGGCGGACGAGCTGGTGGCGGGCCTGACGCGGGCCTAGCCCCTGGGGCTCCGCCATGCTTCGCTCGCGCCGCGGGGGTTGACGCCGGGATGCGCGACGAACGGCCGTCGAGGGCTGGTAGCGCTGTTCCCCGCGCCCCTTGGGGCGATGCCGACCCGCGTCTTTTCAGCCCGTCCGGCGTTTGAGGACGAGGCCCTTTCGGGCCGACAACCCCGACGTCAGTCGTCGTCGCCGTCGTCCTGGCCGTCCTGGTCGTCGTGGTCCTGGGTGACCTTGCCCGTCTTGAGGTCGACCTTCCACTCGCCCTTCGTGGTGTCCACACTCCATGCCGCCGGGCGGTCGTCGTCGAGGTCGACGTCGGTGACGGTGCCCTTCGCCGCGGCGGCCTGTGCGGCCTCGCGGGCGTCGACACCCGCGCCCTTCAGCGCGGCCAGGTCCTCGCGGCCGTCGTTGTCGTCATCGTCATCGTCGTCCCGCTGGGCGCCGAGGACCTTGCCGTCGTCCGCGGAGACCCGGACGTCGTACTCGGCGCCGTCGCCCTTGACGACGTTCACCTCCCAGACCTTCGGGCCGGCGTCGTCGAGGTCGGCGGAGACGGCCGTGCCGGGCGTGTGCTGCAGCGCGGCCGCGATCGCGTCGGCGGCGGTGACCTCGGCGGCCTCGGCCTGCGCACGGACCTCGCTGGTGTCGTCGTCCCGGTCGTCGGCGACCCGTGCGTTCGACGGGCGCTGCGTGGGCGCGCTGTCGTCGTCACCGGTGGCGTAGGCCGCGACGGTGCCGCCTCCGATCAGGGCCGCGGCGGCGACGGTGGCGATCACGATGTTGCGCTTCATCCCGTTTCCTCCCAAGTCGTTCTCGTTTCGACGGGAATCAATCTGCCGAACCGACGCTGAGCGGAACCTGAAGCCCCCTGAAGAGATCTTCAGCTTCGCCTTGCGAACCTTTACGCATGCGCCTGTTGATCGTGGAGGACGAGAAGCGCCTTGCCCTGTCGCTCGCCAAAGGGCTGACGGCCGAGGGATACGCCGTGGACGTCGTCCACGACGGCCGGGAGGGGCTGTACCGGGCCTCGGAGGGGTCGTACGACCTCGTGATCCTCGACATCATGCTGCCCGGCATGAACGGCTACCGCGTCTGCGCCGCCCTGCGCGCCGCCGGCCACGAGGTGCCGATCCTGATGCTCACCGCCAAGGACGGCGAGTACGACGAGGCCGAGGGGCTGGACACCGGCGCGGACGACTACCTGACCAAGCCGTTCTCGTACGTCGTCCTCGTCGCCCGCGTCAAGGCGCTGCTGCGGCGCGGGGGTCAGGGCGCCGGGGCCTCTCCCGTGCACGTCAACGGGGATCTCAAGGTCGACACGGCCGCGCGCCGGGTCTTCCTCGGCGACGCGGAAGTGACCCTCACCGCCAAGGAGTTCGCGGTGCTGGAGACGCTCGTCGTGCGGGCGGGCGAGGTGGTGTCCAAGGCGGAGATCCTGGAGCACGTCTGGGACTTCGCTTACGAGGGCGATCCGAACATCGTCGAGGTGTACGTCAGCACCCTGCGGCGCAAGCTGCGCGCCGGGCTCATCCGGACGGTCCGCGGCGCCGGTTACCGGCTGGAGAGAGCGGAGGCGTCGGCGTGAAGGGCCGCCTCTTCGGGTCCGTCCGGTCCCGGGCGACGCTGGCCGCCACCCTCGTCGTCGCGGTGGCGCTGGTCGCGGCCGGGGCCGCCGTGCTGCTGTCGCTGCGCTCCAACCTGATCGGGCAGGCCGCCACGGAGGCGGAACGCACGGCACGCGCCGTCGCCTCGGACATCGCGCTCACCAAGCCGCAGGACCGGCTGTCGGTGGACAAGGACGTGCCGGTCCAGATCGTCGGCGAGGACGGGAAGCTGCTCGCGGCGAGCGAGGACCTGGAGCGGATCAGCGGCACGGGCACCGACGCGGTGCGACCGCAGCCGCAGCCGTCGCCCGGGGGAGCCGCGAGCGACTCCGGCGACTCCGGCGACTCCGGCGACTCCGACGACGACGCGGACGACGACTCCTCCCTCGCCTCCCTCGAACCGGGCGAGGTCAGCGACCACACCACCTTCACGAACGGCACCGCCACGGTCGACGGCGAGACCGACGAATACCGCTTCGCCAAGGTCCATGTGGAGGTCGACGGCAGGGGCACGCTCGCCGTGTACGCGGGCGCGCCGCTCTCCGCCGAACAGGGCGCCGTCAAGACGGCGTTGACCGTGATGCTGATCGGCTTCCCGCTGCTGCTCGGCGTCGTCGCGGGCGTGACCTGGCTGGTCACCCGGCGCGCGCTGCGCCCGGTCGAGGGCATCCGCAGCGAGATGGCCGCGATCACCGCGTCCGAGGACCTCGCGCGCCGCGTGCCGGTGCCGGACACGTACGACGAGGTCGCCCACCTCGCCCTGACCACCAACGAGACGCTGGCCGCCCTGCAGACCTCGGTGGAACGCCAGCGCCGCTTCGTCGCCGACGCCTCGCACGAGTTGCGCAGCCCGATCGCCTCCCTGCGCACCCAGCTCGAAGTGGGCGCCGCGCACCCCGACTTGCTGGACCTCGACGGAGCCGTGGAGGACACCGTACGGCTGCAGGACCTCGCGGCCGACCTGCTGCTGCTCGCCCGACTGGACGCGGGCGAGCGGCCCGGCGACGCGCGGTTCGACCTCGGCGCGCTGGCCCGGGAGCGGGCCGACGGGCGGGCGGACGTGACGGTCAGCGCGCAGGCCGTTCAGGTGGCGGGGGCGCGCGGGCAGGTGGGCCGGGTGCTCACCAACCTGCTGGACAACGCCCAGCGGCACGCCCGCTCGGCGGTCACGGTGACCGTCCGCAAGGACGGGGAGTGGGCCGTCGCTGCCGTCGCCGACGACGGGGACGGGGTGGCCGAGGCCGACCGGGAGCGGATCTTCGAGCGGTTCGTACGGCTCGACGAGGCCCGCAGCCGCGACGACGGCGGTGCGGGGCTGGGCCTGGCCATCGCCCGCGACGTCGCCGTACGGCACGGTGGCACGCTCACCGTGGGCCGGGCGCCGGCGGGCGGAGCCCTGTTCGAACTCCGCCTGCCGCAGGCTCGGTAGGCGCCGGGTGCGCCCGGGCGTTACGGGCGCCCGCGATGACCGCGCAGGTGCTCCGCGATCGGCTTGAGGGCCTTGTCGAGCTCCGTCAGGGCCTCGGGGGACAGCAGATCGATGAAGTGCTTGCGCACGGACGCCACATGGTGCGGCGCGACCTTCTTCATCGTCTCCATGCCGTGGTCGGTGAGGACCGCGTAGAGCCCGCGGCGGTCGGACTCGCAGTTCTCACGCCGGACCAGGTTCGCGTTCTCCATCCTGGTGATCTGGTGGGAGAGGCGGCTCTTGGACTGGAGGGTGGCGGACGCGAGGTCACTCATCCGCATCCGTACGTCCTCCGACTCGGAGAGATTCACCAGGATCTCGTAGTCGTTCATTGTCAGGCCGAACGGCTGCAGGTCCTTCTCGAGCTGGTACGTCAACAGCCTGTTGACCTCCAGGTGGGTGCGCCAGGCGCACTGCTCCGCATCAGTCAGCCAGGGGGTGGCCGTCTCGGTCTCCATGAATGAAGTCTACCTAAGAAGTTGAAAGGCGAACTAGTGAGGGTTTCTGTGACATACCCGTGCGCACACGGTGGCATGACTGTGTGCGCACACGTTCGATGTCACACTCCGCAGACTACCGCTCACAGCCCGAAGCGACGCTGGAGGTCCCCCAGCTGTCCGGGAAGGCGCGGTACACCGGCCATTTGTGAAGGGCCTGTGTGGGTGCCACTGGAACCGGGTACTCCGGCGCCCGGCGGGACCGCCCCCGTGGCCTGCTCCGCCATGAGGGTCTCGGTCGACTGGAGCAGGACCGTACCCGCTCCGACGAACTCGAACTGATGCTCCTCTCCGGAGGCCCCTCCGAGGCCCGTCAGTGCACGTAGACCGCCCATTACGCCGGTCATGTAGCCATGGTCGTAGTGGTGGCACGGCGACGGGCAGTCGGCCCAGCCGACGAGCGCCTGCGGGTCCACCCGGATCGGGGGTTCCATGAACACCACCGGACCGTTAGATGCGGCCACGAACTTTCCGGTTCCGATGAGTGTCAGAAAACCCGGCACGATCGATTGCTTGAGGGCAAGACTTGGCTGAAAAGCGAGCAGGTTGCCCGAGCGAATGGTCAGGTTGCCGTCTTCCAGGTCGTACGAGTTCACGTCGAAGGCCCGGTCGGCCAGCAGCATCTTCCCCGAGCCCGCCGCGACGACCCAGTCGCTCGCGTGCAGAGGCGAATGAAAGGACGTACGGACAAGACGGTCCAGTCCGCCGTGCCCGATGCCGTTGAACTCCATGGAGCCGTAGTAGGCGATCATCTTCCCCTTCTGCAGGAACCACTGGCTCCCCTTGAGCTCCACGCAGAAGGTGTAGGCGTTGACGTTGTCGTCGGAGGGCAGCGTCGCGGGGTCGTGGATCGTGGGTCCCGCGCCCGGGTAGTGGCTCACAGCTTCTCCTCCGACGCCTGGACGTACACCGCACCGTTGCCGCTGAGCTCCAGCTGGAAGGCCTCGCCGGAGCCGCGGCCCACCATGTCGCGCCAGCTCAGGGCGGTCGACAGCTTGTTGCGTACGTCGCCGTGGTGGGCGACGTAGGCCTGGGGGTCGACGTGGACGGGCCGCTGCGGGGTGATCGGGATCTCGAAGACGCCGCCGTGCGCCATCACGGCCACCGCGCCGTGCCCCTTCAGGGTGGTGGTGAACAGCCCCTGCCCGCTGATCTGCCCCCGGACGATGCCCATGACCCCGCCCTGCGAGCCGAGGAACATCGTGCCCTGCTGAAGGGTGCCCTCGAAGGCGAGGAGGCGGTCCGCCTCGACGCACAGGGTGTCGCCGGTGAGGTTGATCACCTGGACGTGGTGGCCGCCGTGCCCGAAGAGGACGGTGCCGCTGCCCTCGACGGTCATCAGGGGCGTGTCCTCGTTCGCCACCCGGCGCCCGATCATCGACATGATGCCGCCCTGGCCGCCGGCCATGTTGGGGGTGAAGGCCACCTCGCCCTTGTAGGCGAGCATGGCCCCGCGCTGACTGAACAGCCGCTGCCCAGGCAGGACGGTCGCCTCGATCATCTTGGAGTTGATCTCGCGGAAGCCCATGTCACACGTCCCCCGCGATCGTGTTCCGCTCGCTCGGCTGTACGTACACCAGCCCGTCCCCCTCGAAGCGGATCTGGAAGGCCTCGCCGCCGCCCTCGCCCATGAGGGTGCGGAAAGTCACACCCGACTGGAAGGACTGCCGCAGATTCCCCTGGTGGGCCACGTACGCCCCCGGGTCGACGGTCAGCGGATACTGCGGGCTGACCCGCAGGACCACGGCCGGCCCGTCCGACATGATCGCCGCCTGGCCGTGCCCCTCGACGGTCGTCGTGAACAGCCCGTTGCCCTGTGAGGCGCCGCGCATGCCCGTGAAGGTCGTGCCGGTGCGCAGCCCCGCGTCGGTCGCGAGCAGGTTGCTCGACTCGACGTACAGCTTGTCGCCCTGGAGGTTCACCAGGTTGATCTCGGAGGCGCGGTCCGCGAACCAGCACGTCCCGTGCCCCTTCACCTCCATCACCGTCATCTGCTCACCGGTGAGCCGCCGGGTGACCATCCCCCGGATGCCCTCTCCGCCGCCGCTCATCTTCTTGAAGGCCATCTGCCCGTCGTACGCGACCATCGAGCCGTTCTTGGCCTTCACGGCGTCTCCGGTCATGTCGACGGCGAGCACCTTGCTTCCTTGAAGTCGGAACATCGCCACGCAGGGAAGGTAGCCGCTGGCGCACCCCGCCGACAGAGCCCGGGGGTGGACTTCACCCCTGACGACACCCCTACTTCCTGGCGCCGGCCTGCGTCATACGGTCCGTCCGCGCAGCTACGAGGCTCGCTTTTCCTCGCCCCCGCCGCCCCTACCCGTCCCGTCCCTGGGGGCTGCCGCCCCCAGACCCCCGCTTCGGCCCTAAGGGGCCTCGTCCTCAAACGCCGGACGGGCTGAAAAACCAGCCCCTCCGGCGTTTGAGGAGCGGGGGTCCAGGGGGCGGAGCCCCCTGGCGGGGTCGAAGGGGCGGAGCCCCTGGGGGATGGGACGGGTAGGGGCGGCGGGGGCGAGGAAGGGCGGTGCTGTCGTCCACTCGGCGGCCGTCCGACCCCGCACCCGATCCCGTGCCCGGCGTTTGCCACAATGGACCGGCGTTTGTGCTTGTGTTCACAAGCTGATCCGAGCCGACCGACGTCTCTCCCACCGAACCCCACCGAAGGTGACCCGTGGACATCAAGACCGCCACCGCCCTCCGCCGCCTCCGCCTCGTCTCGGCCCCCGAGGCGGTGTCGTTCCTGCTCCTGCTCGTCTGCTCGGTGCTGAAGCGGACCACGGACTTCAACGCGGTACCCGTGATGGGCATGGTCCACGGCGTCCTCTTCATCCTCTACGTGATCTTCTGGGCGGACGCCTGGAACCGCACCAAATGGTCCCTGAAGACCGCGGCCCTCTACTTCGTCCTCTCCGTCCTGCCGGCCGGCGGCTTCGTCGCCGAGCGCAAGCTCAAGCGCGCGGCCGAGGACGCGGTCATCGCCGCCCGCGCCCGCCGGGAAGGCAAGGTCAACGCATGATCGTCGCCTTTTCCGTGACGCCGCTCGGCGTCGGCGAGGACGTGGGGGAGTACGTCGCCGACGCCGTCCGGGTCGTCCGCGAGTCGGGTCTGCCCCACCGCACCGACGCCATGTTCACTTCCATCGAGGGCGACAGCTGGGACGAGGTCATGGACGTCGTCAAGCGCGCCGTGGCCGCCGTCGAGGCGCGCGCACCGCGCGTGTCGCTGGTGCTCAAGGCGGACATCAGGCCCGGTGTGACGGACGGTCTCACCTCCAAGGTGGAGACCGTGGAGCGGTATCTGGCCCAATAGGCCGCGGCCCACAGGCCGCAGCGCGCCGGGGCGGACGTACGGGAGCCGTACGCCCGCCCCGGCGCGTTTCCGTGTCCAACACTCCGCCGTGAACGGGTACTTCGGTCCACGGTCCGGCCGCGACTCCGCCGTCCCGGAACTCGCCTGACACCGTGTCGGCAGTCCGCCCATACCCACATTCCGGCGTACCCGGCGGGCAGTTCCCTCAATTGGCCCGCGCGGCTCGCGGACCCCGTGGCCCTGACCCACGATGAAGGCTCAGGGCCGGAACCCGCGTTCCCGCTGGTGGACAGGGACGGCCGCCGCTTGCTCCCGCGAAGGAAGGGTCTTTTCGGATGACCACTTCGCCCTACACATCCCAGTCGGCATTCGACGGCTCCAGGATGCGCGTCACCCTGCTGGTCGATCTCCACGAAGGCGCCCAGCAGGAGTTCCTCGACGCCTACGAGCAGATGCGCGACCGCGTCGCGTCGGTCCCCGGTCACCTCGGTGACCAGTTGTGCCAGTCCCTGGAGAACCCGTCCCAGTGGCTCATCACGAGCGAGTGGGCGACTGCCCCGCCCTACCTCGCCTGGGTGAACAGTGACGAGCACTTCGAGACGGTCAAGCCCCTGCAGAACTGCGTCCGTGAGCTGAAGTCGATGCGCTACGGCATCGTCCGCGAGACCGGCGGCGCCCGCCCGGGCATCGGCGGACTCCAGCCGGACGTACGGGTCGGCGACGGGGTCACGCGCCACGCCCTGACCTTCACCGTCAAGCCCGGCTCCGAGTCCAAGGTCGCGGAGATCCTCGCCGGCTACGCGCCGCCCGAGTCCCGCGTCGACGACTCCACGCGGCTGCGCCGCACGACCCTGTTCCTGCACGGCAACCGGGTCGTGCGCACCGTGGAGGTGGAGGGCGACCTGATGGCGGCCCTGCGCCATGTCTCGCGCCAGCCCGAGATCCGGGCCGTCGAGGAGGCCATCAACCCCCATCTGGAGCAGGACCGGGACCTGTCCGACCCCGAGTCCGCGCGGGCCTTCTTCGCCCGCGCCGCCATGCCGGCCGTCCACCATGTGGCACGCGGCGGACCGGAACCCGGCGACATCACGCGGCACGCCCTCTACTACCCGGCCCGCAAGGGCTGCGGGATGGCGCTGGCCAGGCTGCTCTCGCGGCAGGACGAGACCGCGGCGGCCGACCCGGCCGGCCCCGTGCACCGCAGCACCGTCTTCCAGCGCGAGGACGTCGTCGTCCGCCTCATCGACGTACGGGGAGACCCAGAGACCGACCCGGTCCGGGCGCTCGGCATCCACGGCCCGCGCAAGGCCGCCGTACTGGCGCGGCTGCTCGACAGCGCCGCACTGGGCCTCGCGGGAGCGCCCACGGGCGGGCGGGAGGCGACCCGCCTCCTGGCCCACGCCGACATGAGCCTGATCACCGACCGCAGGGCTGCGCAGTCCTGACCGCGACGCCGGCCTGATCCACCGGACAGGCCCTCGGGGACCCCACCCCATCGACCGACCTGGAGACAGACCATGGAGAAGATGCGCCCGCGCGTCGTGGACGTGAGAGAGATCGAGCCCAACCGGAAGCGCGGCGGCGACCTGCGCACGCTGCTCACCCCTGTCACCGTGGGCTCCACCAGCGGGTTCATGGGCCTGGCCATCATGCGGCCGGGCGAACGCATCAGCGAGCACTACCACCCGTACTCCGAGGAGTTCGTGTACGTCGTCGAGGGCAGGCTGGAGGTCGACCTGGACGGAGAAACGTTTCCCCTGCGTGCCGACCAGGGCCTGATGATCCCCATCGACATGCGGCACCGCTTCCGCAACGTCGGTGACGAGGAGGCCCGGATGGTCTTCCATCTGAGCCCGCTCGCGCCGAAGCCGAGCCTCGGCCACGTCGACACGGAGGCCCCCGAGATCAGCGACGAGGTCGCGTCGTACCCGCGCATCCAGGAGGAGGGCGGGCAGCCCGAACGATCCGGGGCCCTGTCGTGACCCGGCGGGTGGCGGTCACCGGCATAGGCGTGGTCGCTCCGGGAGGGATCGGGGTGCCCGCGTTCTGGGACCTCCTCTCGAGCGGCCGTACCGCGACACGTGGCATCACCCTGTTCGACCCCGACGGACTGCGGTCCCGGATAGCCGCCGAGTGCGACTTCGACCCCCTCGCCCACGGACTCGAACCCGAAGTGGTCGAACGCGCCGACCGGTACATCCAGTTCGCCCTGGTCGCCGCGACGGAGGCCGTGGCGGACAGCGGTGTCGACTTCGCCGCCGAGAACCCCTGGCGCGTGGCCGTGTCCCTGGGCAGCGCCGTGGGCGGCACGACCCGCCTGGAGCACGACTACGTCCTCGTCAGCGAACGGGGCAAGCGCTGGGACGTCGACCCCCGCGCCGCCGAGCCGGAGCTGCACCGGGCGTTCTCGCCCAGCACCCTCGCGGCGGACGTCGCGGAGCGGTTCGGCGCGCAGGGGCCGGTGCAGACCGTCTCCACCGGCTGCACCTCCGGCCTCGACGCGGTGGGCTACGCCTTCCACACCATCGAGGAGGGCCGCGCCGACATCTGCATAGCCGGGGCGTCGGACTCGCCGATCTCCCCGATCACCATGGCCTGCTTCGACGCCATCAAGGCCACTTCACCCAACAACGACGACCCCGAGCACGCCTCCCGCCCCTTCGACGCCCACCGCGACGGATTCGTCATGGGCGAGGGCGCCGCCGTCCTCGTCCTGGAGGAACTGGAGCACGCCCGCGCGCGCGGCGCGCACGTCTACTGCGAGATCGGCGGTTACGCCACCTTCGGCAACGCCTACCACATGACCGGCCTGACCAGTGAGGGCCTGGAGATGGCCCGCGCCATCGACACCGCGCTCGACCACGCGCGCGTGAACCCCACCGACATCGACTACGTCAACGCGCACGGCTCGGGCACCCGGCAGAACGACCGGCACGAGACCGCCGCGGTCAAGAAGTCCCTGGGCGCCCACGCCTACGAGACGCCCATGAGCTCGATCAAGTCCATGGTGGGCCACTCCCTCGGCGCGATCGGCGCGATCGAGGTCGTCGCCTGCGTGCTCGCCCTGGCCCGGCAGGTGGTCCCGCCGACGGCGAACTACGAGACCCCGGACCCCGAGTGCGACCTGGACTACGTACCGCGCACCGCACGCTCCCGCCGTCTCGACCACGTGCTCTCCGTGGGCAGCGGCTTCGGCGGGTTCCAGTCCGCGGTGCTCCTGACGGGGCCGGCTGGGAGGAAACGATGAACGGTAGTGGCAGTGACATACGCACCCGGCGCACCGCCGTCACGGGGATCGGTGTGGTCGCGCCCAACGGCCTGCACACGGACACCTACTGGAAGTCCGTCAAGGAAGGCGCGAGTGTCCTGGACCGGATCACCAGAGAGGGCTGCGACCACCTTCCGCTGCGCGTCGCCGGCGAGGTCCGCGGATTCGACCCGGCGGCGCTCATCGAGGAGACCTTCCTCGTCCAGACCGACCTGTTCACCCATTTCGCCCTGGCCGCGGCCGACGCCGCGCTGCAGGACGCGGGGCTGACCAAGGCCGCCGCCGTCGCCGACTCCCCGTACTCCGTCGGTGTGGTGACCGCCGCCGGGTCGGGTGGCGGCGAGTTCGGCCAGCGGGAACTGCAGAAGCTGTGGGGGCAGGGATCCCGGTTCGTCGGGCCCTACCAGTCCATCGCCTGGTTCTACGCCGCCAGCACCGGCCAGATCTCCATCCGCAGCGGCTTCAAGGGCCCCTGCGGGGTGGTGGCCAGCGACGAGGCGGGCGGTCTGGACGCCGTCGCGCACGCCGCCCGGGTCGTGGAGCGGGGTACGGACGTGGTCCTGGTCGGCGCGGCCGAGGCGCCGCTCGCGCCGTACTCGATGGTCTGTCAGCTCGGCTATCCCGAACTGAGCACCGACGACGACCCGGCGACCGCCTACCGCCCCTTCACCTCGGCGGCCCGCGGCTTCGTGCCCGCCGAGGGCGGTGCCGTACTGATCGTCGAGGAGGCGGACCGGGCACGCCGTCGGGGCGCGGTCGTACGGGCCACCGTGGCGGGACATGCCGCCACCTTCACCGGCGCCGCGCACTGGGACCAGTCACGGGAGGGACTCGCCCAGGCCATCCACGGCGCCCTCGACGAGGCCGGCTGCGCCCCGGAGGAGATCGACGTGGTCTTCGCCGACGCGATGGGCGTACCCGAGGCGGACCGCGCGGAGGCCCTCGCGCTCGCCGACGCCCTCGGCCCGCACGGCACCCGGGTGCCCGTCACGGCTCCCAAGACCGGCATCGGGCGGTCGTACTGCGGAGCACCGCTGCTGGACATCGCGGCCGCGGTGCTGGCCATGGAGCACGGGCAGATACCGCCGACCCCGAACGTCTTCGACGTCTGCCACGAGATCGACCTGGTGACCTCCACGGCGCGCTCGGCCGAGCTGCGCACGGCCCTGGTCCTCAGCCGGGGACTCATGGGATCCAACGCGGCGCTGATCCTGCGCCGAGGCCCCGGATCCGCTGTCTAGAACGACAAGGAGAACCGTATGACCACCGAAGTGACCCAGCTGACCGTCGAGGAACTGGCCACCCTGATGAAGAAGGCCGCCGGCGTGACCGTCGACCCGGACGACCTGGCGAGCCGGGCGGAGACCCCGTTCGCCGAGTTCGGGCTGGACTCGCTCGGCCTCCTCGGCATCGTGGGCGAGCTGGAGAACCGGCACGGCCTGCCGCTGCCCACCGACGCGGAGCGGTGCAAGAGCCCCCGCGAGTTCCTCGACCTCGTCAACGGCGCACTGACGAGGGGAGCCTGAGGTGCCAGGACACACCGAGAACGAGATCACCATCGCCGCTCCCCTCGACCTGGTCTGGGACATGACCAACGACGTGGAGAACTGGCCGAAGCTGTTCAGCGAGTACGCGTCCGCGGAGATTCTGTCCCGCGAGGGCGACACGGTGACCTTCCGGCTCACCATGCACCCCGACGAGAACGGCAAGGTGTGGAGCTGGGTCTCGGAGCGGACCGCCGACCGCGAGAAGCTCATCGTGCGGGCCCACAGGGTCGAGACCGGCCCCTTCGAGTACATGAACATCGTGTGGGAGTACGAGGAGACCCCCGACGGCACCCGCATGCACTGGACGCAGGACTTCGCCATGAAGCCCGACGCCCCGGTCGACGACGCGTGGATGACGGACAACATCAACCGCAACTCGCCGATCCAGATGGCCCTCATCCGCGACCGCATCGAGGAGGTCTCGTGCACCACGCCCTGATCGTCGCCAGGATGGCCCCGCAGTCGGCAAAGGACATCGCCGGCGTCTTCGCGGCCTCCGACCGCGGCGAACTCCCGCACGTCGTCGGTGTGACCCAGCGTTCCCTGTTCCAGTTCGGCGATGTGTACATGCACTTCATCGAAGCCGAGCAGGACCCGGGCCCCGCCATCGCGAAGGTGGCCGGTCACCCCGAGTTCGTCGACATCAGCAAGAGGCTGGAGGCGTACGTCAGTCCGTACGACCCGCAGACCTGGCGCAGTCCCAAGGACGCGATGGCGCGCTGCTTCTACCACTGGGAGAGGGACTGACCGAAGAACGCGGAAGGCCGCCGCCCGCGCTGACCGAGCGCGGGCGGCGGCCTTTTGGTGCAGGTGGTCTGCGGGCAGCCGTCACAGCCGGGACAGCCGGGCGAGTGCCGGCAGGAGCCGCAGCGCGTTCTGCCGGTTGATGCCCCGGAGCTGTGACTCCGACAGACAGGGGTCGCTGTCCAGCGCGGGCGTCACGCGGTCGGCGATGACATGGGCGGGCGTGGGCGGCCAGTCGGTGCCGAAGAGGATGCGGCCGGGGTCGACCGTCGCCAGCAGCGTGGGCGTGGCCGAGGGGGACATGGGGCCCGCGGTGTCGAAGTAGAACCGGTGCAGGTAGTCGCGGACCCGGCCGGGCTCGATGCCGGGGGTGATGCGCCCGCCGAAGAGTTCGAGCCGGGTGGCCATGTAGGGGAGGAAGCCTCCGCCGTGCGGGAGGATGAAGCTGAGGTTCGGGTAGCGGTCCAGGGTGCCGTTCCTGATGAGGTTGATGGCCGCCCGGGTGGTGTCCATCAGGAAGTCGCACACGAAGGGCGGCATGCCCGGCAGCCCCGTGCCGTCCTGCCCGGCCGGCACTTCCATGGGGTGCGTGCTGATGACGGCGGACCGTTCGTTCAGCTCGTGCAGGAGACGTTCGTGCGACTTGTCGCCGAGCACCGCGCCCTCCACGCTCGTTCGCGTGCTCACCCCGACGGCACCGAGTTCGTCGAGGCCGTACCGGACGCTCCAGGACGACAGCTCCAGGTCGTCGAGGAAGACGGGAGTGAAGAAGGCGAAGCGCGCGGGGTTGCTCTCGACCACGTCGGCGGCCGCGCGCAGGGCGACCCGGGCGCTGTCCTGGCGCTGCACGCGCGAACGGAACCGGCCGAGCATGGCGACGGTCATGACGGAGGTACTGATACCCGTCTTGTCCATGACCTCCAGGGCCGAGTCCAGGTCCCAGCGCGTCCACCAGGGCAGCTTCTCGCGGTTGACCACGCCTTGTGCCTCCGCCCAGTCCAGCCAGGCGGGCGCGGTGAAGTGGTGGTGGACGTCGATGCGTCCGGAAAGGCTCATAACAACGTCCTCCGTGTGGGGGGTTCGGCAGGGGGGTTGTGGGTGCGGCGAGGGGCCGCTCAGTCGCGGCAGAGCACGGTCTGCAGCACGTTCGTCAGGACGCGGTCGGCGTCCGGGATCGCGGCGCCCGCACGCCAGGCGACGAAGCCGTCCGGGCGGACCAGCACGGCACCGTCGTCGGCCGTGCCGTGCAGCTGCGCCCAGTCGGTGTCCGGGTCGGGGGTGAGGTCGTGATCGGGTCCGGTTCCCACGAGATACGCCTCGACCGGGACGCCCAGGTTCAGGGACGCCTTCTCCACGGCATTGCGCCACGTGTGCCCTTCCGACCCGGCGAGCAGCACGAAGGACCGCTCGTACAGGTCGAGCGTGGAGATCCGGCGGCCTTCTCTCCCGACCCACATGTGGGGTGCACGGCTCCCCGGCTCGCCGCCCAGCTGGAAGGCGTCGGGGACGACGGGCCGGTCCGGCGGGGCGCCCACCACGGCGTTCGACGCGTACCGGTAGCAGAGGGCGACGGTCATCAGGTCCGCCGGGTCGTTGTTGCGGCCCGCGGCAGGGCTGAATCCCGGGTGCTGTTCGTCGGCCGCCTGGACGCACGCGCGCGTGCCGGTGGCGAGGGCGACGGGCCGGCGTTCCCGCTCGTAGGAGTCGAGCAGCGGAAGACCGGCCCAGCCGCGCAGGACCGCGGCCAGCTTCCAGGCGAGGTTGTGGGCGTCCTGGATGCCGGTGTTGGAGCCGAACGCACCGGTGGGCGGCATTTCGTGGGCCGAGTCGCCGGCCAGGAAGACCCGGCCCTCGCCGTAGCTGTCCGCGACCCGCTTGGAGGCGTGCCACGGCGCCTTTCCCGTGATCTCGACGTCGATGTCCGCGACGCCGACGGCAGCGCGGATGTGGGCCGTCAGCCGCTCGTCGGTGAAGTCCTCCAGGGTTTCGCCCCGGTCCTGGTACCAGGGAACGTGGATCACCCAGCGCTCCTCGTTGTCCACCGGCAGCAGGGCTGCCTCCCCCTGGGGGTCGGTGACGTAGCAGACGACGAATCGTTTCTCTCCGACGTGGTCCCTGAGCTTCCTGCTGCGGAACGTGACGCTGACGTTGTGGAACAGCTCGCCCGGTCCCGACTGGCCGATCCCCAGCTGCCTTCGGATGGGGCTCCTCGGGCCGTCCGCGGCCACCAGGAAGCCGGCATTCACGGTGTACGTCTCACCGGTGTCCCGGCGCATGATCAGGGCCTCAACGCCCTCCTCGGCTTGCGTGAAGGAGAGCACTTCCGACTCGAAGCGGATGTCGGCGCCCTGGTGACGGGCGTGGTCGAGCAGGACCGGCTCCAGATCGTTCTGGCTGCACAGGCACCAGTCCGAGGAGCTGACCCGGGAGATGTCCATGCCGCCGGAGATGTCCCCGACGATCCAGCGGCGCTGCGACCCCGTGAGTGTGTCCACCTGGAGAATGCCGTCGTTCTCGGCGAGCACACCGGCCGCCTCCCGAATACGCGACTCAAGGCCGGCGGTCCGGTAGATCTCCATGGTGCGCACATTGTTGCCGCGGCCACGCGGGTGCGTCGAAGTCCCGGCATGCCGCTCCACGAGCATGTGCTCAATTCCCAGGCGCCCCAGGAAAACCGAAGTGGAAAGACCCACCAGGGATCCACCGACGATGAGAACAGGTACCGATTCCGCTTCGTGTCCGCTCACATCGACGATGTTTACCAGCTCGGACTCCGGCCCACACGTCCTCCAGGGACCCGACCCATATGGCGCAGTGCCGTTTGCGGCGCGGTGCCGCCCGGGAAACGGTGGCACTGACCGACGGAATCCGACCGCCGGAATCCACGCCTACCCGGGGACCAGCCATGACGCAAGCGTTCGCATCCGAGGAATCCGAGGCACTGTCGCCCGAAGAGGCCGCGGCCGCGGCCTCGGGGTGCAGCCGGGAGTTCCGCGCCAACCCGCATCCCGTGTACGCCGCGCTCCGGGAATCGGCACCCGTGTGCCCGCTGTCGCCGCCCCACGGCGTCGAGACGTACCTGATCACGCGGTACGACGACGCGCGTGCCGCGCTGGCCGACCCCCGGCTGAGCAAGGACATGTACGGCGCCATCGACGCCTACCACCGCATTTTCGGTGACTCGTCGATCGCGCTCGACGACAACATGCTCTTCTCGGACCCGCCGAAGCACACCCGGCTCCGCAGGATCGTCGGCAGTACCTTCACCCCGAAAAGGGTGGAATCCCTGCGCGCACGCGTTCAGCAGATCACCGACGAACTGCTGGACCAATGCCCGGCGTCGGGCACGGTCAACCTGCTCCCGGAGTTCTGTTTTCCCCTGCCGCTCCATGTGATCTGTGAACTGCTGGGCGTCCCGGAAAACGAGCGCAAACAGGCTCAGGAATGGTCCGCCACCGTCGCGCAGACCGGTTTTGGGCCGGAGGCGAGAAAGAAGCTGGAAATCGCCGAGGGAAATCTTCGCGACTATCTCGTGGAGCTGTGCGCGCGAAAGCGGAAGGAGCCGGATTCGGGCCTGCTCAGCGCACTCGTCATGGCGCAGGACGAGGACGGTGCGCTCACGGACCACGAACTGGTCTCCACGGCGTGGGTGCTGCTGTTCGCCGGCCACAAGTCGACCGCCTACCAGATCGGCAATGCCGTCTACCATCTGCTCGCCCAGCCGGAGCAGAAGCAGCTGGCACTCCGGGACGCGGACGCCATGACCGCGGCCATCGAGGAGATCTTCCGCTTCGAGACCTCCGTGGAGAACTCGACGTTCCGCCACGCGACGGAGGACATCGTGATGCGCGACACGCGCATCCCCAAGGGTGCGCTCGTGCAGATCTCGATCACCGGGGCCCACCGCGACCCCGAGGCCTTCGCCGACCCGGACCGGCTGGACGTGACGCGCCCGAACGTCCAGGCGGCGCACATCGCGTTCGGCGTCGGTCCGCACTACTGCATCGGCGCCCCGCTTGCCCGGCTCGAGATGCAGATCGCCCTCACCACCCTCTTCGGGCGGTACCCCCGCATGACCCTGGTCGGCGCCCCGGAGGACGCGCGCTGGCTGACCGTGCCGTTCCCGGCCTTCCGCGGGCTGGCGGAACTGCCCGTCGTCCTCGACCCGTCCTGACGGGAGCGCCATGGAACGCGTGCGTGTCATTCGACTGCTCCACGTCCGGGAAGGACGGGAAGCGGACTTCGTGGCGTCCTACGAGGGCGTGCTCGAACGTGCCGCACGGTCCCCCGGGCACCTCGGCGAGCAGCTGGGCCGCTCGATCGACCACCCCACTCGCTGGCTGCTCACCAGCGAGTGGGACAGCCTGGAGTCGGTCGAACAGTGGCGGGCCGACCCCGATCACCAGGCCCTGGTCGCGCCGATGAACGACTGCCTGCACGACGACCGGTGGACGGCGGTCTTCCGGATCAGGGACACGGCGGCCACCTAGGGGTGTCGTCTGGATCATCCCGGCGTCACGGGGTCTGGCACGCACACCCGCCACGTGGCCGTCGGCCGCCGACTCCCCCACTCTCGACTTCGCTCGACTCGACTTCGCTCGAGCGGGGGACCTCATCGCCTCCCGCTCGGCTCGGCTGGATGGACCCTTCCTTGCCGCCGGCCTGGTCCAGAAGACACCCCTTAGCCAGGGCCTGTCCGGCGGATCTGCCGGCACGGCGGGGGCAGGCGTGCGTATCTGCCGCGTGGTCGTCGGCCTCCGTTCCCTGGGGCCGGACTGGTCCGCCGGAGAGGCCCCAGGCCCGCCCGACCGAAAGGCGAGACGGGGCTGACCAGCATGTGACCGGCCGGTAAGGTCGGTTCCGTGCCGAAGCCGCTCAGTCTTCCCTTCGATCCCATCGCCCGCGCCGACGAACTCTGGAAGCAGCGCTGGGGCAATGTGCCGTCCATGGCCGCCATCACCTCGATCATGCGCGCCCAGCAGATCCTGCTCGCCGAGGTCGACGCGGTGGTCAAGCCGTACGGGCTGACGTTCGCACGGTACGAGGCCCTGGTGCTGCTCAACTTCTCCAAGGCCGGCGAACTGCCCATGTCCAAGATCGGCGAGCGGCTCATGGTGCACCCGACGTCGGTGACGAACACCGTGGACCGGCTGGTCAGGTCGGGTCTGGTGGACAAGCGGCCCAATCCCAACGACGGCCGGGGCACCCTCGCCTCCATCACCGACAAGGGCCGCGAGGTCGTCGAGGCGGCCACCCGCGACCTGATGGCGATGGACTTCGGGCTCGGGGTCTACGACGCCGAGGAGTGCGCGGAGATCTTCGCGATGCTGCGCCCGCTGCGGGTGGCGGCGCACGACTTCGACGAGAGCTGACCCGGATCCGCCCCGGGTCCGACCCGGGCCCCACCCCGGCCAAGATCTCCCGGAACGGGTGGTTACGCTCGTACGCATGAAGAAGAGCGTGCTGACGCGCTACCGCGTCATGGCCTACGTGACCGGCGTCCTCCTCGTCCTGCTCACGCTGGGCGTCATCGCCAAGTACCTGCTGGACATGGACGGCGCCGACAGCTTCACGAGCGTCGTCGGCATCGCGCACGGCTGGCTCTACGTCGTCTACCTCGTCTTCGCCTTCGACCTGGGCGCCAAGGCGAAGTGGCCGGTGAAGCGGCAGCTGTGGGTGCTGCTCGCCGGGACGATCCCGACGGCCGCCTTCTTCGTGGAGCGCAAGGTCACCCGCGAGCTGGAGACCACGGTCTCCGAGGCCTCGCCGGCGGTCGCCAAGGCCTGACCCCCACCGCCGTACGGAACGCGTGCGGCGGTTTCCCATCGACATTTACTAGGACGTCCTAGTAAATTCGAGGGTATGGACGCTGACGCCATCGAGGAGGGCCGCCGACGCTGGCAGGCCCGGTACGACGCCGCGCGCAAGCGCGACGGTGACTTCACCACGCTCTCCGGCGATCCCGTGGAGCCGGTGTACGGACCCCGGCCGGGGGACAGGTACGAGGGCTTCGAGCGGATCGGCTGGCCCGGGGAGTACCCCTACACGCGCGGCCTGTATCCGACCGGCTATCGAGGGCGGACGTGGACCATCCGGCAGTTCGCCGGGTTCGGCAACGCCGAGCAGACCAACGAGCGCTACAAGATGATCCTCGGCAACGGCGGGGGCGGTCTCTCGGTCGCCTTCGACATGCCGACCCTGATGGGCCGCGACTCGGACGACCCGCGCTCGCTGGGCGAGGTCGGGCACTGCGGTGTCGCCATCGACTCGGCCGCCGACATGGAGGTCCTGTTCAAGGACATCCCGCTGGGCGACGTGACGACGTCCATGACCATCAGCGGACCGGCCGTGCCCGTCTTCTGCATGTACCTGGTGGCGGCCGAGCGGCAGGGTGTGGATCCGGCGGTGCTCAACGGGACCCTCCAGACCGACATCTTCAAGGAGTACATCGCCCAGAAGGAGTGGCTCTTCCAGCCCGAGCCGCACCTGCGCCTCATCGGCGACCTGATGGAGTACTGCGCCGCGGGCATTCCCGCGTACAAGCCGCTGTCCGTGTCCGGGTACCACATCCGGGAGGCGGGGGCGACGGCCGCGCAGGAGCTGGCGTACACGCTGGCGGACGGGTTCGGGTACGTCGAGCTGGGGCTGTCGCGCGGGCTGGACGTCGACGTGTTCGCCCCGGGTCTGTCCTTCTTCTTCGACGCGCACGTCGATTTCTTCGAGGAGATCGCCAAGTTCCGTGCGGCGCGGCGCATCTGGGCGCGGTGGATGCGGGACGTGTACGGGGCGAAGAGCGAGAAGGCGCAGTGGCTGCGCTTCCACACGCAGACCGCGGGAGTCTCGCTGACCGCCCAGCAGCCGTACAACAACGTCGTCCGTACGGCCGTGGAGGCGCTGGCCGCCGTGCTCGGCGGGACGAACTCGCTGCACACCAACGCCCTCGACGAGACCCTCGCGCTGCCCTCCGAGCAGGCCGCCGAGATCGCGCTGCGGACGCAGCAGGTGCTGATGGAGGAGACCGGGGTCGCCAACGTGGCCGATCCGCTGGGCGGGTCGTGGTACGTCGAGCAGCTGACCGACCGGATCGAGGCCGACGCCGAGAAGATCTTCGAGCAGATAAAGGAGCGCGGCCTGCGGGCGCACCCCGACGGCCGGCACCCGATCGGGCCGGTCACGTCCGGGATTCTGCGGGGGATCGAGGACGGGTGGTTCACCGGGGAGATCGCGGAGTCGGCGTTCCGGTATCAGCAGGCGCTGGAGAAGGGTGAGAAGCGGGTCGTCGGGGTGAACGCCCACACCGGGTCCGTCACCGGGGATCTGGAGATCCTGCGGGTGAGCCATGAGGTGGAGCGGGAGCAGGTGCGGGTGCTCTCCGAGCGGCGGACGGCCCGGGACGAGTCGGCGGTCCGGGGCGCCCTGGACGCCATGCTGGCGGCTGCCCGAACCGGTGCCAACATGATCGAACCGATGCTGGACGCGGTGCGTGCGGAGGCGACGTTGGGGGAGATCTGTGGGGTGCTGCGGGACGAGTGGGGGGTGTACACGGAGCCGGCCGGCTTCTAGACGTCCTCGCCCCCGCCGCCCCTACCCTTCCCGTCCCTGGGGGGCTTCGCCCCCCAGACCCCCCTTTCGGCCTGAACGGCCTCGTCCTCAAACGCCGGACGGGCTGGATGGGGCTGAGCTGGTCTCGTGTTCAAACGCCGGACGGGCTGGATGGGGCTGAGCCTGGCTCGTCCGTGACGGGTGGACGGGCTGAGTTGTACGCCAGGCCCAGCGACAGGATCCCGGCGAAGCTCCGTGCCCACTCCTCGTCCACCGGTTCCGCGCTGACCAGGGTGCGGTGGACCACCGCTCCCGCCACCATGTCGAAGATGAGGTCGACCGTGCGGGCGGACTCCGCGGGGTCCGTCTCCGGGGGCAGTTCGCCGCGGGACTGGGCCCTTGCGCGGCCCTGGAGGACCAGGCGTTTCTGACGCTCGACGATCGACTCGCGGATGCGTTCGCGCAGGGCCTCGTCCCTGGTCGCCTCCGCGACCACCGCCATCAGGCCACTTTTGGCCTCCGGACGGGCCAGGATCGCCGCGAACCGCAGGACCACGCCCTCGATGTCGGCGGCCAGGGTGCCCCGGTCGGGGAGTTCCAGTTCGTCGAAGAGCTCTGCCACCGCGTCCACCACGAGCTCGTTCTTGCCCGACCAGCGGCGATAGAGCGTGGTCTTTGCAACCCCCGCGCGCGTAGCCACGTCTCCCAGGGTGAGCTTGGACCAGCCCACCTCCACCAGAGCCGCCCGGGTGGCCGCGAGGATCGCCGCGTCCGCCGCGGCACTGCGGGGGCGTCCTGTGGCGCGTGGGGCGGGAGTGGGGGTCTGCATCCCTTGACCATAAGACGACGGTTCTTGTGAGGCCGTGAGGCAGATCACCGGATCGTGGTGTTCCGGAGGCACTCGGTGCCATTACGCTACGACTCGTAGCGAAACCACTGGCGTGGGGTGGGGACCCGGCGTCGTACAGCGCGGAGCACGACCGGCTCTCGCAACACTTTTCACTGAGGCGCGCGGACGGGGGAGGATAGACGCATGCAGCCACGGAACATGTCCATGAGCGGAGTCGTCGACCTCGCCGCGGTGAAGGCGGCCCAGGAGGCCAAGGCGAAGGCGGAGCAGGCGCGGGCCGAGGCCGCCCGGCAGGGCGGGGGCGCCGGTGCCGTATCGCCCGCCGATCTTGTTATTGATGTGGATGAGGCAGGGTTCGAGCGGGATGTCCTGCAGCGGTCCGCCGAGGTGCCCGTCGTCATCGACTTCTGGGCCGAGTGGTGCCAGCCCTGCAAGCAGCTCAGCCCGGTGCTGGAGCGGCTCGCCGTCGAGTACAACGGGCGGTTCCTCCTGGCGAAGATCGACGTCGACGCCAACCAGATGCTGATGCAGCAGTTCGGCGTGCAGGGGATCCCGGCCGTCTTCGCCGTCGTCGCCGGGCAGGCGCTGCCGCTCTTCCAGGGGGCCGCCGGTGAGGCGCAGATCCGCGAGACGCTGGACCAGCTCGTCACCGTAGCCGAGCAGCGGTTCGGCCTGACCGGTCTCGTCGTCGACCCGGACGCCGAGCCGGGTGGCGCCCAGGCCGCTCCCGCCGTGCCGGCCGGCCCGTACGACGCGCTGCTCGAGGCCGCCGTACAGGCCCTGGACGCGGGCGACTTGGGCGGTGCCGTACAGGCGTACAAGAACGTGCTGAGCGAGGACCCGACGAACTCGGAGGCCAAACTGGGGCTCGCCCAGGCCGAGTTGCTGCAGCGGGTGCAGGGTGCCGACCCGCAGCAGGTACGCAAGGACGCCGCCGAGAAGCCCGGTGACGCGCAGGCGCAGATCGCCGCCGCCGACCTGGATCTGGTGGGCGGTCATGTCGAGGACGCCTTCGGGCGGCTCATCGAGACGGTTCGGCGCACGGTCGGTGACGACCGTGACACCGTACGACTTCGGCTACTGGAGCTGTTCGAGGTCGTGGGCGCCGAGGACCCGCGTGTGGCGGCGGCGCGCAGGGCGCTGGCACGTGCCCTGTTCTGACCGGACCGGCGAGCGGGGCGTCGGCCCTGTTCTGACCAGTCACTAAACGCACGGGCGCATGTTGCCCGAGTGAAAGATTTGCCGACAGGGCGTCACTGCGGCCGCGCTTTACCAAATCTTGGTAATCGCGGCCGCAGTTACTTGGGGTAAGTCACAGGCTTCGGTCTGTCAGAGCCTGTCCGGTGATACCTGGATTTGTCCGGTCGCTTGACGCCACCCTGAGTCGCTGTCCGAGACCTGCGGGTCGTTGTTCGGTTATCCGGCCGTTACTACTGAGTAACGAAGCCCCTTGTGCGGGCGGCGAGAATGCACCACGATCGGCCACGCTCGGTCCATTTCCGCACCCCGACAGCCGGTCGGGTCACGGGAGTTCCTGGGTCCCCACCGAGCAGAGTCGGCGGCAGTGGCGTCGGCTCTTGGACAGGGGGGTCTTCGCCCACCCGGCGAAGCCTGTCCAGCAAGGTTGTGCGTGATGCGTGTCAGGCGCGACCAGTGGTTGTCGCTCGGGGGTGATCGCCGGTGATTCGGGCGCGGTTCGCGCCACCGAGCGCGGGCGCTCTCCTTCCCGAGGACGTAGCACTTCTCCCATCCCTGTCCGGCCGACCCGTCGACTACCGGAGTTCGGTCGAGGCCAGGAGATGTACGTCCGAGAAGGAGGAAATATGGAGTCCCAGGTGCGTGGCGGGACCAGATGGAAGCGGTTCGCTGTGGTCATGGTGCCCAGCGTCGCCGCCACGGCTGCGATAGGTGTCGCCCTCGCGCAGGGCGCTCTCGCCGCGTCGTTCAGTGTCTCCGGCCAGTCGTTCAAGGTCACGACCGACAAGCTCGTCGGTACGGGTTTCTCGCAGTACGGCGCTCTTGACGAGGGCTACACGCTCACCGGCAAGAAGACGGTTCACCCCGTCGCTGTCTCGGGTTTCAAGTCCGCGACGATCAACAACCTGTGCCAGTCCGTGGTCACCCCCGACGTCCCGATCCTCGGGAGCGTCAGCCTGATCCTGCGGGCGGGCGGCGGCGACACGCCGGTTGAGGCCAAGAACCTGTACATCGACGTCGCCGACCTGAACGCGGACGCGACGTTCGAGAACATCGACATCGGTGTGGCTGCCAAGGACGCCAGCAAGGGTCCGGGCATGAAGGGCGGCGGCGAGCAGGCCAACCCCTTCGGCTTCGCCCAGCAGGCCGACAAGGCCACGCTGGTCGACGTGAAGCAGACGGCGTGGGCGACCACCGCCGGAACCTTCAAGCTCAGCGGTCTGAAGATGTCGCTGTCGACGGGTGTCAAGGAGTGCTACTAAGCACTCTCTGACGGGCGGGGGAGCCGATGGCGCCCCCGCCCGTCCACTCTCCACCGCTTTCTTCACAAGCGGTCACACGCTCACCAACTCACCACCGCACCACCACCACAGCAACGCCGTACCAGGGAGCTGTTTTCCATGAGCGCCGAGACTCCTGCCGTACCCGGCCAGTTCACCCGCCGGAGGCTGCAGTTCCGAGCCTGGCGGGGTACGAGGCCGTTCTGGGCCGGTCTGTTCGTCATGTTCGGCGGACTCCCGATCGCCTACTTCCCGTACGCGAACCTCCAACTCGGTCACCTGACGCTGGCGATGCAGACCGCCGGGGGCTCCAGCTCCCTGATCATCGGCGTGCTGCTCGTCGTGCTGGGCTTCACTCTCTGGTTCCAGCAGCACGTCCGCACCTTCGCGGGCATCGCGGCGATCCTGCTGGGCCTGGTGTCCATCCCGCTGTCCAACCTCGGCGGCTTCCTCATCGGCTTCCTCTTCGCCCTCATCGGCGGGGCGATGGCCGTGGCGTGGGCGCCGGCCCCGCCGCCCGAGCAGGAGCCGGCGCAGACGGACACGACGGGGACGGGCGGCGCTCCCGAGGGCCTGGACCCCGACACCACGGTCCTCAAGCCGGTTCAGGACACGGGCGGGTTGTACGAGCAGGGCACCTCCCAGGCCTTCAAGGCCCCGGGGGAGAACGATCTGTCAGGAACGAGCCCGGCGAACGGGGCGAACGGGAGGCACAGTGCCGGCTGACGAGGTGACCCACGGGACTGATGTGGACAAGTCCCGTGTGAGAACCGGGCCGCGTCACGCGGCGCCCAAGAAGCCGCTGTTCACCAGGTTCCACATGCCGGCCGGCAAGGCGATAGCCCTGGCGGCGATGCCCACCGCCGTCCTCATGGGGATGGGGTTCACGCCGACGCTCGCACAGGCCGACAGCAACGACTCGTCGAAGCTGACGTCGAACAGCCTGACGGCCGACGAGTACGACGAGTTCGCCGACCAGTACAAGGACTGCGTGGCGGCCCTGGACGACTCCAAGGACGCGTCGGCCTCGCCGTCGCCCTCCGCGAGCTCCGGTGACTCCACGGGCCAGGACGACTCGTCGGAGCCGGCGCCGTCGGGCTCCTCCGGCCAGGACTCCTCGGGCTCCTCGGACTCCTCGGACACGTCCGGTTCCGCGGGTTCCGCGGGCGGCTCCTCCTCGTCGGATTCAGGTTCCGGCGATGCGGCCGAGCCCACGCCCGCGCCGTCCCCGAGCACGTCGAGCGAGGCCCAGTCCGGCGACACCACCACGCCGTCCCCCTCGCCGTCGGAGTCCTCGGGCAGCGGCGGCAACCTGCTGGAGGACATCGGCGACGCGATCACCGGCATCTTCACGGGCGGCTCCGGCTCGGGCTCCGAGGAGACCGCGAGCCCGACGCCGACGCCCTCCGCGAGCACGGGCGAGGAGACGCCTTCCGGGTCCTCCGACTCCGGCAAGGACACCTCCGAGGGCTCCGACCCCGTCAAGGAGACCGCCGACAAGGTCACCGACACGGTGAAGGACACCACCGACACCGCGTCCAAGGCCGTCGAGGACACGACCGACGCGGCCCAGGAGGCCGCGGGGGACGCTGCCGACGCCGCCACGCCGAGCCCCTCCGCGAGCGAAGGCACGGACGCCGAGGACTGTCCGGCCGCCACCGACGACGAGAGCGGTGTCGACAACAAGGTGCCGGTCGCGGACGACCCCTGGTACCTGGAGGCCAGCTCGCTGCTGCTGAAGGGCGCGGACTACCAGGGCATCGTCGAGGTGAAGACCGCCAACGGCACCAAGAAGAAGGTGCTGAAGTACGTCATCTCCGACGGCACCGACATCGGCGACCTGCACCAGCTGGTCAAGGACAAGCAGTCCGGCAAGACCTACCACGTGCAGGCGGCCCAGGGCTCGACGTCCACGATCCGCGACGGCAAGACGGTGATGTACACCGAGAGCATCTCCGGCAACCTGCTCGGCCTGATCCCGATCACGTTCGACCCGGAGCACCCGCCGCCCCTGAACATCCCGCTGATCTACTTCACCAAGGTGAAGGTCGTGCAGGCGGCCCAGTTCGGTGGCACGCTGCACGTTCCCGGGATGCACATGTTCACGACGGACTGAACGTCCGCACAAGCCCGTTCGGGAGCCGCGAAACACTGAGGGCGCCCCCTGCCACAGGGGGCGCCCTCAGCGCCGTACACGAGCCAGGAGAGGCGTTTGAGGACCCAGCTGAAGGTGACCCGCGACGGCGACGCGTTCATCGCCCGGCTCACGCCCCGTCAGGTGTCGGCGATGTACGAGGCGCTGAGCTTTCTGCGCGATCCGGACCGTGGCGACACGGAGCTGACCCTGCTGATCGGTGCGGGCCGGGAGGCGGTCGACGCACTCCTGGAACGCCTGGCCGGACGGCACACCGAGTCACGCGACTTCCGCCTCACCCTGGAAGAACTCCACATGGTGCACAGCGCGCTGACCGCCGCGCCCACCATGTTCTGCGAGCGCGGTGGCCTCTTCGCGCAGGAGCCGTTCCACATCCGCCTGGGCTTCTACCGGGAGAACTTCGACGCCCTGGCGTACGCCGTCGTCCGCGCGGCGGCCGAGGCGTGACACCCGGCGCGGGCGCCTGAGCACACGCACGAGGGCGCCCCCTGCTCCAGGGGGCGCCCTCAGTGCCGTACAAGGGCCGCGCGGCGGCTCGTGCGGTCAGTCCCGTGCGCCGCCGCCGAGGTGGTGGACGCGGACCATGTTGGTGGTGCCGGGGACCCCGGGCGGGGAACCGGCGGTGATCACCACGATGTCGCCCTCGTTGAACAGACCGAGCTTGACGATCTCCTGGTCCACCAGGTCGACCATCTCGTCGGTGCTGTTCACGAACGGCACCACGTGCGGCTCCACGCCCCAGCTGAGCGTCATCTGGTTGCGGGTGCCCTCGTCCGTGGTGAAGGCCACGATCGGCTGGGCGGCGCGGTAGCGGCACAGGCGGCGGGCGGTGTCGCCGGACTGCGTGAAGGCCACCAGGCCCTTGCCGCCGAGGAAGTCGGCGATCTCGCAGGCCGCGCGGGCCACCGAACCACCCTGCGTACGGGGCTTCTTGCCCGGCACGAGCGGCTGCAGGCCCTTGGAGAGCAGCTCCTGCTCGGCGGCGGCGACGATCTTCGACATCGTCTTGACGGTCTCGATCGGGTACGCGCCGACCGAGGACTCCGCCGACAGCATGACCGCGTCCGCCCCGTCCAGGATCGCGTTGGCCACGTCGGAGGCCTCGGCGCGGGTCGGACGGGAGTTGGTGATCATCGACTCCATCATCTGGGTCGCCACGATCACCGGCTTGGCGTTGCGGCGGCACAGCTCGATGAGCCGCTTCTGCACCATCGGGACCTTCTCGAGCGGGTACTCGACGGCCAGGTCGCCCCGCGCGACCATCACGCCGTCGAACGCCATCACGACGTCCTCCATGTTGGCGACCGCCTGCGGCTTCTCCACCTTGGCGATGACCGGGACGCGGCGGCCGACCTCGTCCATGACCTTGTGGACGTCCTGCACGTCGTTGGCGTCCCGCACGAAGGACAGGGCGACCAGATCGCAGCCCATGTTCAGCGCGAACCGCAGGTCCTCGATGTCCTTCTCGGACAGCGCCGGCACGTTCACGGCCGCGCCGGGCAGGTTGATGCCCTTGTGGTCGGAGACGACGCCGCCCTCGATGACGATCGTCTTCACCCGCGGGCCCTCGACGTCCAGGACCTTCAGCTCGACGTTGCCGTCGTTGATCAGGATCTGGTCGCCGCGCGCGACATCGCCGGGCAGGCCCTTGTAGGTGGTCCCGCAGATGGACTTGTCGCCCGGGACGTCCTCGGTCGTGATGACGAACTCGTCACCGCGCTCCAGCTCGACCGGGCCCTCGGCGAAGGTCTCCAGACGGATCTTCGGGCCCTGCAGGTCGGCGAGCACACCGATGGCCCGCCCGGTCTCCCGGGCGGCGGCCCGCAGGCGCTCGTAGCGCCCCTGGTGGTCCTCGTGGGTGCCGTGGCTGAAGTTGAAGCGGGCCACATTCATGCCCGCCTCGATCAGCGCGACGAGCTGTTCATGGGAGTCGACCGCGGGGCCGAGAGTACAAACGATTTTCGAACGGCGCATGGGACGATCCTATCGGTTTGTTTCGCTGCGGAATATTCCGTCTGGCGGAAGATACAAATGAGCTGTGTATTGCTCAGTCGTGTTACTCAGTCGTTGCCCACCAGCGCGTAGGTCTGCGTCGCGATTTCCAGTTCTTCATCCGTCGGTACCACGGCGACCGCCACCCTCGCGCCGGCGGGGGAGATCAGCCGCGGCTCGTCACCGCGTACGGCGTTCAGTTCGGCGTCCACCACGAGGCCCAGTTGTTCCAGGCCGGCCAGGGCGGCTTCCCGTACCGGCGCCGCGTTCTCGCCCACCCCGGCCGTGAACGCGATCGCGTCCACCGTGCCGAGCACCGCGTAATAGGCGCCGATGTACTTCTTCAGTCGGTGAATGTAGATGTCGAAGGCCAATTGGGCCCGCTCGTCACCTTCGTCGATCCGCCGGCGGATCTCCCGCATGTCGTTGTCGCCGCACAGGCCGATCAATCCACTCTTCTTGTTGAGAAGAGTGTCGATTTCCTCGATGGACATTTCACCAACCCGCGCCAAATGGAAGATGACGGCGGGATCCAGGTCACCGGATCGCGTACCCATCACGAGCCCCTCCAAAGGCGTCAGCCCCATCGAGGTGTCCACGCACCGCCCGCCCCGTACGGCGGACGCGGACGCGCCGTTGCCCAGGTGCAGCACGATGACGTTCACGTCCTTCGGCGCCTTGCCGAGCAGCTCGGCGGTGGCCCGCGAGACGTACGCGTGCGAGGTGCCGTGGAAGCCGTACCGGCGTATGCGGTGCCGGTCGGCGGTCTCGACGTCGATCGCGTAGCGGGCGGCCGACTCCGGCATCGTCGTGTGGAACGCGGTGTCGAAGACGGCGACCTGCGGCAGGTCCGGCCGCAGCTGCTGTGCGGTGCGGATCCCGGTGAGGTTGGCCGGGTTGTGCAGCGGGGCCACCGGTATCAGCCGCTCGATCTCGGCGAGCACGGCGTCGTCGATGACGGTCGGCTCGGTGAAGTGCTTGCCGCCGTGCACCACCCGGTGCCCGATCGCGGCCAGCTCGGCCGAGTCGAGTCCGAGGCCGTCCCTGGCGAGCTCCGCCGACACGGCCTTCAGGGCGGCCTCGTGGTCGGCGATCGGCCCGGTCCACTCACGGCTCTCGCCGCCGCCCGAGACCGGCGTGTGCTTGAGCCGGGAGGTCTCCTCGCCGATGCGCTCGACGAGGCCCACGGCCAGCCGGCTGCTGTCCCGCATGTCGAGCAGCTGGTACTTCACCGACGAGGAGCCGGAGTTGAGGACGAGGACACGGGACGGGCTCACTGGGCGACGGCCTTCTCGTTCGGGGACAGGGCGGGGGACTGGGCCTGGATCGCCGTGATGGCGACGGTGTTGACGATGTCCTGGACCAGGGCACCCCGGGACAGGTCGTTGACGGGCTTGCGCAGACCCTGCAGCACCGGGCCGACGGCGATCGCGCCGGCCGAACGCTGCACGGCCTTGTAGGTGTTGTTGCCTGTATTGAGGTCAGGGAAGATCAGAACCGTCGCCTGCCCGGCCACATCCGACTCCGGCAGCTTGGTCGCGGCGACGGACGGCTCCACGGCGGCGTCGTACTGGATGGGCCCCTCGATCTTCAGATCGGGCCGCCGCTCCCGCACCAGCTCGGTCGCCTCGCGCACCTTGTCGACGTCGGCGCCCGAACCGGACGTACCCGTCGAGTACGACAGCATCGCGATCCGCGGCTCCACCCCGAACTGCTCGGCGGTGGCCGCCGACTGGATGGCGATGTCGGCCAGCTGCTCGGCGTTCGGGTCGGGGTTCACGGCGCAGTCGCCGTAGACGAGGACCTTGTCCGCGAGGCACATGAAGAAGACGGACGACACGATGGAGGAGTCCGGCTTCGTCTTGATGATCTCGAAGCCGGGCCGGATGGTCGCGGCGGTGGAGTGCACGGACCCCGACACCATGCCGTCGGCGAGCCCCTCCTGCACCATCAGCGTCCCGAAGTAGTTCACATCGCTGACGACGTCGTAGGCCAGCTCGACCGTGACCCCCTTGTGGGCGCGCAGCTGGGCGTACTTCTCGGCGAAGGCGTCGCGCAGCTCGCTGGTGGCCGGGTCGATCAGCTGGGAGTCGCCCAGGTCGATGCCGAGGTCGGCGGCCTTCTTGCGGATCTGGTCGACGGGGCCGAGGAGGGTGAGGTCGCAGACACCGCGCCGCAGCAGCACCTCGGCCGCGTGCAGGACGCGCTGCTCGGTGCCCTCGGGCAGCACGATGCGGCGCATGTTCGAGCGGGCCTGCTCCAGGAGCTTGTGCTCGAACATCATCGGCGTGACCCGGTCGTTGCTCGGTGCCGAGACCCGCTTGATCAGGTCGCCGGTGTCGACGTACCGCTCGAAGAGGCCGAGGGCGGTCTCCGCCTTGCGCGGGGTGGCCGCGTTCAGCTTCCCCTCCAGGGAGAACAGCTGCTCGGCGGTGGGGAAGCTGTAGCCGGGCACCGACAGCACCGGGGTGCCCGGGGCGAGGCGCGCGGCGAGGGTGAGGATCTCCTCGCCGGGGCGCTCGTCCAGGGTGAGCAGCACACCGGCGATCGGCGGGGTGCCGGCGCTGTGCGCGGCCAGCGAGCCGACGACCAGGTCGGCGCGGTCGCCCGGGGTGACGACCAGGCAGCCCGGGGTCAGGGCGCTGAGGAAGTTCGGCAGCATGGCGCCGCCGAAGACGAACCCGAGGGCGTCGCGCGCGAGCCCCGAGTCGTCCCCCAGGAGGACCTTCGCGCCGAGGGACTGGGCGATCTGCGCGACGGTCGGCGCGGAGAGCGCGGGCTCGTCCGGGACGACGTAACAGGGCACCGGCAGCCGCGAATCCAGCCGCTCGGCGATCTCGTCCCGGTCCTCCCGGGCCACCCGGTTGGTGACCATGGCCAGCACGTCGCAGCCCAGGCTGTCGTACGCCCGATAGGCGTTCCGCGTCTCGGCCAGCACGGACTCGGCGGTCTGCCCCCGCCCGCCCGCGACGGGTATCACGGACGCGCCGAACTCGTTCGCCAGCCGGGCGTTGAGGGACAGCTCGTCCGGGAGCTGGGTGTCGGCGTAGTCGGTGCCGAGGACGAGAACGACGTCGTAGTCGCGGGCGACGACATGGAACCGGTCGACGAGCGTGGACACCAGCTCATCGGTCCCGCGCTCGGCCTGGAGGGCGGACGCCTCGTGGTAGTCCATGCCGTAGACCGTGGCCGGGTCCTGGGAGAGGCGGTAGCGGGAGCGCAGCAACTCGAACAGCCGGTCGGGACTGTGATGCACCAGCGGCCGGAACACCCCCACCCGGTCGACCTGCCGGGTCAGGAGCTCCATGACCCCCAGTTCGACGACCTGGCGGCCGTCACCGCGGTCGATTCCGGTCACGTACACGCTGCGCGTCACGTGTGCTCTCCGTTTCGTCTGTTCGTCCGTCTGTTCGTCCGTCAGCGGCTTGGCGGAGCCTCTGGTCGCAAATTCGCCCAGTGAGGTGAGCGAAACCCTCTTGACAATACCCTTGCCGGTGGATAAGGCGCCCGTCAGGACCGGGGGTCGGACATGCGACGGCGCAAGGCCGGGAACATGAAACAATCGGACTGGCTCACCGGTATCAACAGCGAGCAGGAGACACAGCACGATGCGTATCGGAGTTCTCACCGCAGGCGGCGACTGCCCGGGCCTGAACGCAGTGATCCGGTCGGTCGTGCACCGGGCCGTCGCTCATTACGGCGACGAGGTGATCGGTTTCGAGGACGGATACGCGGGCCTGCTGGACGGCCGCTACCAGAGCCTCGACCTGGAGGCGGTCGGCGGCATCCTGGCGCGCGGCGGCACGATCCTGGGCTCGTCGAGGCTGGAGCGCGACCGCTTGCGCGAGGCGTGCGACAGCGCCCCCGACATCGCCCGTGACTTCGGCATCGACGCGCTGATCCCGATCGGCGGCGAGGGAACCCTGACGGCGGCGCGGATGCTGTCGGACGCGGGCCTGCCGGTGGTCGGCGTGCCGAAGACGATCGATAACGACATCTCGTCGACGGACCGGACGTTCGGCTTCGACACGGCGGTCGGGGTCGCCACGGAGGCCATGGACCGCCTGAAGACGACCGCGGAGTCACACCAGCGGGTGATGGTGGTGGAGGTCATGGGCCGCCACGCCGGCTGGATCGCGCTGGAGTCCGGCATGGCGGCCGGTGCGCACGGCATCTGCCTCCCGGAGCGCCCGTTCGACCCGGGCGACCTCGTGAAGATGGTCGAGGAGCGCTTCGCGCGCGGCAAGAAGTTCGCGGTCATCTGCGTCGCCGAGGGCGCCCACCCCGCCGAGGGCACCATGGACTACGGCAAGGGCGAGATCGACCAGTACGGCCACGAGCGCTTCCAGGGCATCGGCACGGCACTGGCGTTCGAGCTGGAGCGCCGCCTCGGCAAGGAGGCCAAGCCGGTCATTCTCGGCCACGTCCAGCGCGGCGGCACGCCGACGGCGTACGACCGCGTCCTCGCCACCCGCTTCGGCTGGCATGCCGTGGAGGCCGCGCACCAGGGCGAGTTCGGCAAGATGACCGCACTGCGGGGGACCGACGTGGTGATGGTGCCGCTGGCGGAGGCGGTCACCGAGCTCAAGACGGTGCCGAAGGACCGGATGGACGAGGCGGAGTCGGTCTTCTAGGGCCCGGTTCCCGAGTGCCCGGGGGCCTCAGGGCGCTCTCCCGACAGTCGTCCAGAAGTGATCGACGATCCGGTCGAGGTACTCCCGGCCGGCCGCACCGGAGTGGCTGTTGTCGCCGCCCCAGCTGAGGGTGGCCGTCATCTGCCCCTGGTAGTTCTGGTGCAGCTCCTGGAGGGCGGTCTCCAGGATGCGCCGGTCCAGCGGCACCATCTTGCCGACCGGGCGCACGTACCCCTGCCAGCGCGTCGTCACGGCACTGCGCAGCAGTTCGGCGAGCTTCCCGTCGCGGCCCGTGACGGTGATGAAGTCCGGCAGCGACAGACCGAGGATGTCCGCGAGGGCGGCGGACTGGCGGTCGGTGCCGCGCCAGTCGTCGAGTTCCTCCATGCGGAGATAGGCCGGGAGGTCGTGGCCGACGGTACGGGCCACGTCCTCGGGTGCGAGCCCGCGGGCGATGCGGTGCTCACGCAACGTCCGCGGCTTGCCGAGCAGCTCACTGGGCGAGCACCACAGCACCCCTGCGAGCGCGGTGAGCTCATTGCTGGTCGGGGCGGCGAGCTCCCGTTCCCAGGCGACGACCAGGTCTTCGGTGACGTAGGGAAGCCCGTACGAGGCCCGCATGCCGTAGGCCACATGCCCGGGGCCCATGTTGAGGGCGGCGCGGAGCTTGCGGGCGGCGGTGGCGTTGAAGGGGGGAGTGGGTGGGGTCCGGTGGCTGGAGCGGTTCGGGTGTCTGGGGCTGTGGTGGTCGGAGCGATCGTGGCGGTCGTGGTGGTGGGGCTGGTTCGGTTGGGCTGGGGGTCGGCGCACGGGGCACAACGTAGGCCCGGCGGCGTGGGGTGACTACGGTCTGTTCGGCCAGGATTACGGATTGTATGAAACTACGGCTACTGGCGGGTTGGTTTACGGGAGGTGATCGTCTGTCGGGCGGGGCGGTGTGCGCGGGCCGTGCCCCCAGGGCGGTGGGGCAGGCTCCGACCGGGTGGTGACCGCCGGTGAACGGCAAGCTCACAGGGCATATTCGGAATCGCGCTCCGCAGTCGATCTCTTTGTCGTCCATGGAGAGGGCGCTGCGGCCATGGATCGTACGAACGGACATCGAAGAGGAGTACGTCATGCTCGACGCGCCGCGCACCCGTCGAGGGATGGGTGACAGGCGGCTCAATCCCGACGTCCCTCACCCCTTCACCGCCCCGCCCAACGCAAACCCCCCACCCAACCGCCGGGCCACCAGCACATAAAGCAGAATCACCGGTGTCGAGTAAATGATCGAAAACGCCGCCAGCTGCCCGTACACCACCGTCCCCCGATTTCCGAAGAACTCATTGATGCTCACCGCCGCAGGCATCTGATCCGGCGTGAGCAGGAGCATGAACGGCACGAAGAAGTTGCCCCACATCATCACGAACGAGAACACCGTCACGACCGCCACCCCCGGCCCCATCAGCGGCAGCACCACCCGCACCAGCGACTGAAGCGACGACGCCCCGTCCGTCCAGGCGGCCTCCTCCAGTTCCTTCGGCACCCCGTCCATGAAGTTCTTCATCAGCCAGATCGCGAACGGCAATTGCGAGGCGGCGAAGAAGAAAATCGTGCCCTGCATGGTGTCGATCAGGTTCACCTGCACGAACAGCGCATACACCGGCACCATGATCGCCGTGATCGGCAAACCGGTGGCGAAAAGGATCGTGAGCAGGAACGGCCGGTTCAAACGCGACCGGAACCGCGACAGCGGATACGCGGCCAGCGCCGCGCACGCCACCGTCAGCGCCGTGCCCCCGCCGCACAGGAGCAGGCTGTTGAGCAGGGGCGTGAAGGTGATGTCCGGGGTCAGGACGGCGTCGAAGTTGTCCAGGGTCACGCCCTCGGGGAGCTTCACCTGGAGGTTGGCGTTCGTGTCCAGCGAGGAGAGGATCACCCACGCCAACGGGAGCATGAACGCGGCGGCCACCACCAGGAGGCCGGCGTCGGCGGCCAGACGGCGGCTGGTCCTGCGGGAGGAGAGAGTCCGGGGCGTACGGGGCGTCGTGCCGGGCGTGCGGGGCGTACGGGGCATGGTCGTCAGGCCTCCGTTCGCAGGAGTCGTAGGTAGACCACCGAGAACAGTGAACCCACCACGAGCAACAACAGGGCGACCGCCGTGCCGTACCCGATCAGGCTCTTCTGGAACGCCTCCTCGTACATCAACAGCGGGAGGGTCTGGCTCTTGCCGCCCGGGCCGCCCCTCGTCATCACCCAGATCAGGCCGAAGACGGACAGGGTCTGGAGGGTGATGAGCATCAGGTTCGTGCCGATGGAGCGGCGGATCATCGGAAGCGTGATGTGCCACATACGGCGCCAGCCGCCGGCGCCGTCGACCTCCGCCGCCTCCGTGATCTCCTGGGGGATCTCGTTCAGCGCCGCCGAGTAGACCAGCATCGAGAAGGCCGTACCCCGCCAGACGTTCGCGAACGACACCGCCAGGATCGGGAGGGTGAACAGCCAGTTCTGGCTGGGGAGATGGAGCCGGTCGAGGATG
Source organism: Streptomyces sp. NPDC049627 (assembly GCF_044465645.1). Lineage (NCBI taxonomy): Bacteria > Bacillati > Actinomycetota > Actinomycetes > Kitasatosporales > Streptomycetaceae > Streptomyces > Streptomyces sp. NPDC049627. The sequence goes on from NZ_JBITLW010000003.1 coordinate 607,459, forward strand.
GCGTTCAGGGTGCCCTCGCGGCGGAAGAAGGCGTAGAGGAGGAAGCCGGCGACCACCTCCGGCAGGACCCATGCCGTGATGACGACGGCGCCCACCAGCGTGCGCACCGGCTTCGACGCGCGCTGCATCAGCGCGGCCAGGGCCAGGCCCAGGGTGTTCTGGCCGATCAGGGCCGAGATGACGGTGAAGACGAGGGTGAGCCGGACCGCGTTGAGGAACGCCTCGTCGTCGAACGCCGTACGGAAGTTGTCGAAGCCGACGAACGACGACTCGGCCTGGCCGGTCAGCTGGAGGTCGGTGAAGGCGATGTAGGCGCAGTAGGCGATGGGGCCGGCGAGGAAGAGGAGCAGGAGGACGACGGCGGGGGAGAGGGGGAGGGCTCGGGCGAGGGAGCGGGGCAGGGGGCGGGGGCGGTGTGGCGAAGGGGGTGGGGTGGTCGGTTCCGATGCCGGCCTTTTCGTCACGGTGGTCATGAGCAGCGGCTCATTTCTCGATCACCTGGTTGTCCGCCGCCGTCTTCAGCTCCTCGTCGTAGCCCTTCGCCGCCTCGTCGACCGACATGTCACCCGTCGTCACGCCCTCCATCGCCTCCTGGATCGCGGTGGAGACCTTCGGGTACGCCGGGTAGGCGGGGCGGTAGTGGGTGCTGCGGACCAGGTCCGTGAAGAACTTGATGCCGGGTTGGGCGGTCGTGTACGCCGGGTCCTTCGCCACGTCGTTGCGGACCGCGATGCCCGAGTTGGCGATGTACCACTTCTGGGCGTTCGCCTTCGTCTGCATCGTCCTGACGAACTCGAAGGCCAGGTCCGGGTTGGCCGCCTTGGCCGGGATCGCCCAGGTCCAGCCGCCCGACATGCTCACCTTGCCGGGGGTCTGGCCGTTCTGGGTCGGCATGGCGGCGAGGCCGAGCTCGTCGGACCACTCGGGCCACTCGTGGCCGCTGCCGGGGAGCCAGTCCTGGGGGAGCCAGGAGCCGTCGAGGGCGATGGCGAGCTTGCCCTGCGGGAGCCACTCGCCGCGGACGCGCGTCATGACGTTGGGGTCGAGGGCGTCGGAGACGTCCGGGCCGAGTTTCTCCTTGTAGACGGTCTGTACGAAGCCGAGGGCGTCCTTGAATCCCTGGCTGCCGGCGATCCACTTCTTGGCGGACCTGTCGTACAGGGGGTCCGACGTTCCGTCGTCCGTGCCGGCCTCGTTCGCACCCGTGCCGTAGAGCAGCATCTCGAAGGTCTGCATCGTGGCGGCCTCGCCGACGGGCTTGCCCGTGTAGACGTTGAGGGGGATGACGTCGGGGACCTTCCGTTTGATGGTGCGGGCCGCTTCGAGGACGTCGTCCCAGGTCTTCGGCTGCCAGTCGGCGGGCAGGCCGGCCTTCTTGAAGATGTCCTTGCTGAACCACAGGCCCCGGGTGTCCGTGCCGTCCGGGACGCCGTACGTCTTGCCGTCCTCGCCCTTGGCCGCCGCCTTCGCCGTGTCGACGAACTGGTTCCAGTCCTGCCACTTGGAGAGGTAGGAGTCGAGAGGCTTGAGGTAGCCGCTGGTGATGTCCGAGTTGATGAGGAAGGTGTCCTCGTAGACCAGGTCGGGGGCGGTCTTGGGGGAGCGGAGCATCTGCTGGAGCTTGGAGTAGTACTCCGAGTCCGGGGCATTGATGGGGACGAACTCGACCTTCTTGCCGGGGTTGGCCTTCTCGAACTGCTTCTTGATGTCCGCGAGGTAGGTGTCCATCACCTTGATGGAGTTGTCCGTGGACTGTTTGAAGGAGACCCTCAGGGTGTCCGGATCGCTTCCCGAACCGCTGCCGCAGGCCGTGAGGGCGGTGGCGGTGAGGGCGGTGACGAGGAGTGTGGGGAGAACGGGGCGGGCGGCGGTGGGGCGCACGGGCATGACCTCCTGCGGGCTCACTTCGTTGTGGCGCGGGGATGGCTGCCCGGTGAACGTAGATCGAGTGGTCTAGTCAGGTCAATGTGTGTGCGGCCGATTGGGCGGTGGGGTGGCGGGATGGGGTGGAGGGGGAGCTACTCCGGCAGTTCGGCGGCGCGGGTGCGGGCGTGGGCGGCTTCGGTGGGGGCGTTGGCTCGGGTGTAGGCGTCGGCGGACCGGAGGTGGGTGGCGCGGGCCTCGGTGGGGCGGTCGGCGGCCTCATGGGCGAGGGCCAGGGCATGCAGGGCCTGGCCCTCGCCGTACCAGTCCTCGAACTCCCGGTACACCTCCAGTGACTTGCCGTACGCCTCGATCGCCTCCTCCACCCGACCCGTCTCCTGCAGGTCGTTGCCGAGGCTGTGCCACGCCTTGGCCTCACGGTGGCGGTCTCCGGTGGCCCGGCACAGGTCGCGGGCCTGGGTGTGGGCGTCGATCGCTTCCTCTGTGCGGCCCGCCTCCTGCTGGGCGTTGCCGAGGTTGTGCCATGCTCCGGCCTCGCAGTGGCGGTCTCCGGTGGCCCGGCACAGGTCGCGGGCCTGGGTGTGGGCGTCGATCGCTTCCTCTGTGCGGCCCGCCTCCCGCAGAGCGATGCCGAGGTTGTCCCAGGCCATGGCCTCGCTCGCGCTGTATCCGGTGGCCCGGTACAGGTCGCGGGCGCACGTGTGGGCGTCGATCGCTTCCTCCGCCCGGCCTGCCTCCCGCAGGGCGACGCCGAGGTGGTCCCACGCGATGGCCTCGCCCAGCCGGTCCCCAGCAAGGTGGGTGGCCTCCCGCGCGGCCTCCGCCACCGCGATCCAGTCGTCGAAATACCGCCGCGAGTACAGGTACTCGCCCAGGCACTGGGCCAGCCGCACCGCCGTGCCCGCGAACCGCTCCTCGCGCCCCCACGCCACCGCCGCCACCAGGCCCGCCCGCTCCCCGTCCAGCCACGCCAGCGCCTGCCCCCGGTCCCCGAACCGCTCCGGCTCCTCCCTCCCCGGCAGCCACCGCAACCGGTCATCAGCCGCATCCGCCCACCGGTGGTAGAAGGCCAGCACCCGCTCCCGCGCGGCCTCCCCCTCCTCCCGCAACCCCGCATCCCCCGCCACCACACCCACCCCGAACACCCGCACCAGGTCATGCACCCGCCACCGCACAGCGGACGCCGTCCCGTTGCTGCCGCGCACCGGCATGACCAGATGTCTGGCGGCCAGGTCCTCCAGCAGGGACAGCACGGCCCCCGTGTCGCGGCCGGCAAGAGCGGTGATCGCCTCCGTGCCGGTCTCCGCACCCGGAGCAAGACAGAGCAGCCGCAGCAGCCGGGCCTCCCCGGGCGGCAGTCGCTGGTACGAGGTCTCCAGCACAGGGCGCAGGACAAGTGAGCGTCCATACAGGTCGGTTCCCGGGCTACCGCGGTCAAGGACGGAGGTCGGGTCCCCGGCATCCCGGATCTCGGCCACCAGAGACGCGATGTCCCGATGGCGTCGCCGACGCAGCATCCCCGCGGCGATCTGGAGGGCCAGGGGCAAGTGGCCGCAAAGGTCCGCCAGTTCACGCAGTGCGTCGGGTTCGAGCGCGGGGCGGTCGTCGCGTTCGTCGGTGTCGTGCAGGGCGCGCGTCACCAGGTCGACGGAGTGATCCGGAGCGAGTGCTTCCAGGTCGATCTGGCGCACCGGAAGGGCGTCGGGCCGGTCCCGTGAAGTGATGAGCACCCGGTGGTGGTCCGTACCGGGCAGCAGGGGCAGGTACTGGGACGGCTCCGACGCGTTGTCCAGGATCAGCAGCATCCGGTCCCGCCGTTCGGTGAGGAGCGCGCGGTATGCGTCGTACTGGCGCTCCGTCGTCGGCGGCAGTTCCCGGTCCCGTACCCCAAGCGCATCGAGCAGCGCCAGGACCGCCTGATCAGCCGTAACCGGGTCGTCGTCGTACCCGCGCAGGTCCACGAAGAGCGTCCCGCCCGGGAACCAGCCCCGTGCACGGGCCCGGTGCGCCGCCTCCACCGCCAGCGCCGTCTTCCCGATGCCGCCCATACCGGTGACGGCGAAGATGAGGAGCGGGAGCGCGGCCGTGTCGTCCCCGTCGGGGGAGAGGTGCGGCAGCAGGCGCTCCAGTTCCTCCGAGCGCCCGGTGAAGCCCAGCGGGCGGGGTGGCAATGTGGAGGTCGCTCGGGGGACCGGGCCGTGGGCGGTGCCTCTACCGCTGCGGTCCGCTCTGCTTGCCGATGACGGTCCCGTAGAAGGTGCCGCCCCGGAAGTCGACGTGGTCTCCGCCGTACGTCGCTCCGCCGTCCCCGCGCCGATGGGGACCCTCCTCGGAGTCGGAGGGAACGGAGGAATCCTGGCGCGGCCGGTGCTTGTGCAGCACGGCCACCGTCACCGCGGCCGCCTGCCTGGCGGCGAGCTCTTGTGAGCCCGCGGCGTCGGCGTCGCGTTTTCCGGCATCGGCGCGGTCGCTGATCCCCCGGATCACCAGGGCGTTCACCTGGCCGTTCAGGTGGGCCGCCTGGAGCGCCCCGGAGCCCTCCATCTCGATCGCGCCCGCGTCGTTGTAGCTCCGCCGGATGAACGCGGCGATCTCGGACTCGGCGTCCGCCAGCACCACGTCCCCCGTGGCGATCGGCATGAAGTGCGCCCGTACGTCGGGCATGTCCCGCACGGCGGAACGCGCCGCCTGCTCGAGCGCGTGCGAGCCCGGCAGGGCCTTCGGCCGGACCAGGAAACCCTCGGGTGTCTGCTTGCCGCCGTGGATCTCGTACACCTGCGTGCCCACGACGACGTCCCCGATCCCGACGTCGTCCTTCAGACTGCCGGCGACGCCGACGAAGAGCACGGCCTCGGGATGCAGCCAGTTGATGAGCTGTGCGGTGAGAGCGGCGGCCCGCTCGGCGCCCATGCCCAGCTCGGCGAGGGCAACATGCCAGGCCATGCCGGGTAGTTGGCCCTTCTCGACCCGGGTCCCGTCAGGGTGCACGAGCTCCTTCCGTTTCTCGACGTGCGCGCGTATCGCGGCGTATTCGAGAGGAAGCGCGGTCAGGACGAGAACAGTGGGCTGAGTCTCCGGCACACTCATAAGGTACGCCGGGGGAAGGGAATCGAGTGCCGGAACAGGACGTCACCGCCGGGCAGTTGCTGCTCGCCGAGTACCAGACCATCAAGGACGAGCAGAAGGCGCGGATCGGGTTCCGGGACAACCTGCTCTACGTGACGCTGGCGGCCGTGGCCGCCGTCATCGCCGCGTCCGCGCAGGCCAAGCAGGCGTCGATGCTGCTGGCGCTGCCGCCGGTGTGTGTCGTGCTCGGGTGGACCTACCTCGTCAACGACGAGAAGATCTCCGCGATAGGCAAATACGTCCGCGAGGATCTCGGACCGCGGCTCGCTGCGCTGGCCGAACCCGGCGGCGGCTTCCAGGCGTTCGGCTGGGAGACCGCGCATCGCGGGGACGCGCGGCGCGGGTCCCGGAAGGCCGTGCAGACCGTGGTGGACCTGGCGGCGTTCTGCGCGGTGCCGCTGGCCGCGCTCGTGGTGTTCTGGGTGGATGGTGGCAGTGGCGGGCTGATGATGGCGCTGTCGGTACTGGAGGCGCTCGCCGTGGCGGGGCTTGCCTCGCAGGTCGTGTGGTACGCGAAGGCGTGAACTCCCCTCCTTGGTCTTACCTTTGGCGTACGGTCATGAGCCGGCCGACGGGGGAGAGCGGTAGGGAGCGGGGCGTATGAAAGCGGCGTTACTGGCAGCCCTGGCCGAGGGCGCGGGTGGGGACGGCGGACGCCGGGCGGTGGAGCGGCTGGCGCGGGCCGTGGGGCTGGACGCCGGGGCGTCCGCCCGGGACATCGCCGAGGCCGCGAAGGATCCGGCACGGCGGGACGCAGTACGGGAGTGGGGCGAGACGGTGGCCGGCCTGCTCGGCGCCGATCCGCAGGGCGTTGCCGGAGCCGTCGCGCGGGCCATGGAGCGGTCTGCGCCGGGAAGCGGGACGTCCTGGTACGACGGTGACCATGCCGACTTCCGGGGTGGGGTCTTCCTGCGTGAGGTGGTCGGGGTGCAGGTGGTGATCCACGGGGGTGCCGTACCGGAGGCGCTGGCCGGATTGCCGCCGAGGCCGGGTGGGTTCGCGGGGCGGGCGGAGGAGACGGCGGCGTTGCTGGGGGCGCTGGATCTGGCTGGGGCGGCAGAGTCCTCCGCGGTGCTTGTCGCCGCCGTGTCCGGCCTCGGTGGCATCGGCAAGACCGCGCTTGCCGTCGAGACCGCGCACCTTGCATGTGAGCGGGGCTGGTTCCCGGGCGGGGTTCTCTTCATCGACCTGCATGGCTATGACCAGGAGCCCGTAGCCGCCGACCATGCCCTTCAGGCTCTGCTCCGGGCCCTGGGGATCGCGCCGGGACACATCCCGAATACGGCGGACGAGCGGGCCGCGCTCTATCGCTCGACGCTGGCCGCCCGGGCCCGCGAGCGTGGCGCGGTGCTGGTTCTGGCCGACAACGCGTCGTCGCCGGACCAGGTGCGGCCGCTGCTGCCGGCCGACGCCCGGCACCGCGTTCTGGTCACTTCTCGCGACCGGCTGCCCCAACTTGGTGCGCGGCTCGTCCGCTTGGATCAGCTCAGCTCGAAGGAGGCGTACGAGCTTCTCGACCGTGCGCTGCGGATCGCGGACCCGGACGACAGCCGAGTCGGTGACGATCCCGACATGGCCGAGCGGCTTGCCCGTCTGTGCGGCCATCTGCCGCTGGCCCTGCAGATCGCGGCGGCTCTGCTGGCGGAGGATCCGGATATGCCGGTGGCGGAGCTTGTGGCGGAACTGGGCGAGTCGAGAGACCGGCTGGAGTATCTGGACGACGGTGAGCGCAGCGTTCGTGCCACCTTTGAGCTCTCCTACCGCCGACTGCCGTCCGAGCAGGCTCGACTGCTGCGGTTGCTCGCCCTTGCACCGGGGGCCGAGGTGAGCGACCAGGTTGTCGCCGCGTTGGTCGGTGCCGAGGTGCCTCCGGCGCGGGAACTGAAGGCATTGGCCCGCGCGCACCTCCTTGAGAGGGGGAGCGGGCGAGGGCGGTGGCGGCTGCATGACCTGGTGCGGGCATTCGGGGCACATGTGGTGGCCGGTGACGCGGCTCTGCGGGAGGAGGGGGACGTCGCACGGACGCGGGTGTTCGCGTTCTACGGCTTGTGGTCGATCGCAGCCCATGCCTGGTTGAGCTGGTTGCCGGGAAAGTCGCGGCCGCGACCGCAGCCGTTCGCCGACCGTGCGCAGGCTGTGGCGTGGCTGGACGATGAGCGGGCGGGGATGGTGGCGGCCATCTTGTGGGGGCTGGAGGAGCGATACGTGGACTTGGCGGCGGGGCTGGCCGAGCTGCTGACGCCGTACCTCGCCTGGCGGCGGCACTTCGACGATCTGATCACGGTCAACCGTGCCACGCAGGAGGTCGCTCACCGCGCCGGGAACCGTCCGGATGAGGCGCGTGCGTTGCTGAGTCTGGGCGGTGCCCTGATGCAGACGGGCCGGCTGGGGGAGGCGAGCGAGGCACTCATCAGTGCCCGTGACTTGTACCACGCTGTGGGCGACCATCATGGTGAGGCCGCTGCGTGGGACAACCTCGGCTTCATCATGCAGGAGGCGGGCATGGTGGACGAGGCGATCAGCGCGCACGTGTATGCCCGCGACCTGTTCCGGGCCCTCAAGGACCGTCGCGGTGAGGCCAAGGCGTGGGACAACCTGGGTTGCTCCTTGGATGAGGCCGGTCGGCCGGAAGAGGCGATCGAGGCCCTCATCAGTGCCCGTGACCTGTACCGGGCCGTCGGTGACCGCCAAGGTGAGGCCGCGGCGTGGGGCAATCTGGGCGTCGCCCTAGCGGCGGCGGGTCGGGCGGAGGAGGCGATCGACGCGTACGGCAAGGCTCTGAAGGTCTTGCACGAATTCGAGAACTGGTTTGAAGCCGGTCGCATGCTCAGAAACCTGGCAGCTGCTCAGACAGACCTCCAGCGCCTCGCGGATGCCCGCACCTCCTACCTGCGAGCCGCTGACGCCTTCACCCGAGCGGGTTCCCCCGCTCAAGCCGCCGAAGCTCTCACCGCTGCTGAACCCCCCGAACCCACCGATAAACCAACTCCGGCCTCCCCACCTGCCCATAAACCGGCGCCCGCTCAGCCCTCCCCGCCTCCACCAAATGCTCCAGATACCGCCGAGCCGTGATCCGGGAAATCCCCACAGCCTCCGCGACCCCCGCCGCAGTGAGCCCTTCCGCCACCTCCCGCAGCGCCCCCGTCACCCGCTCCAACGTCGGCCCGCTCAACCCCTTCGGCAGCGCCGCGGGGGAGGGCGCCCGCAGTGCCGCCAGCGCCCGGTCCACCTCGTCCTGCCCGCTCGCCTCCCCCACCGCCGCACGGAACTCGGCGTAGCGCACGAGCCGGTCCCGCAGCGTGGCGAACGTGAAGGGCTTCAGTACGTACTGCACGACCCCCAGCGACACCCCCTCCCGCACCACCGCCAGATCCCGCGCCGACGTCACCGCGATCACATCCGCGTGATGCCCGGCCGCCCGCAACGACCTCGCCAGCTGCAGCCCGTGCACATCCGGCAGGTGCAGGTCCAGCAACAGCAGGTCCACCGGCGTCCGCTCCAGCGCGCGCCGCGCCTCCGCCCCCGTGTGCGCCTTGCCGACCGCGACGAAGCCGGGCACCCGGCCGACGTACATCACATGCGCGTCCGCCGCCACCGGGTCGTCCTCCACGACCAGGACGCGGATGGGCTGCTCAGCCGCCGTCATACGTCACCTCTCGCAAACGCCGCGCCCCCGGAAACGGCCCCCTCCACCAGCGGCAACCGCACCTCGAACACCGCCCCGCCCCCCTCGGCCTCCGCAACCGACAACTCCCCCTCGTGCCGGCCCACGGCCTGCCGCACGAGCGCCAGTCCCAGCCCCCGGCCCCCCGGCCCCGCCGGCTTCGTCGAGAACCCCCGCTGGAACACCGCCTCGGTATGGGCGGGGTCCACCCCGGCCCCCGTGTCCGACACCCGCAGCACCAGCTCGCCACCCTCCCCGCCCTCGGCATACGCCGTCACCGTCACCCGCGCCCCGACACTGCCCTGCGCCGCGTCCACCGCGTTGTCGATCAGGTTGCCCAGTATCGTCACCAGGTCCCGGGCGGGCAGGGTGTCCGGCAGCAGCCCGTCGTCCAGCCGGCTGTCCTCCGACACCACCAGCTCCACGCCCCGCTCGTTCGCCTGCGCCGTCTTCCCCAGCAACAACGCCGCCAGCACAGGCTCACTCACCGCGGCCACCACCTGGTCCGTCAGGGCCTGCGCGAGCTCCAGTTCTGCCGTGGCGAACTCCACCGCCTCCTCGGCCCGCCCCAGCTCGATCAGCGAGACCACCGTGTGCAGCCGGTTCGCCGCCTCGTGCGCCTGGGACCGCAGGGCCTGGGTGAAGCCCCGCTCCGAGTCCAACTCGCCCATCAGGGACTGAAGTTCCGTCACATCGCGCAGAGTCACCACCGTGCCGCGGCGCTCACCACCCGACACCGGCGAGGTGTTCACCACCAGCACCCGTTCCGCCGTCAGATGCACCTCGTCCACCCTCGGCTCGGACGCCAGCAGCGCCCCGGTCAGCGGCGCCGGCAGCCCCAGCTCCGCCACCGACCGGCCGACGACATCGCCGTCCACACCGAGCAGCTCCCGCCCGCCGTCGTTGATCAGCGCCACCCGGTACTGCCCGTCCAGCATCAGCAGCCCCTCCCGCACCGCGTGCAGCGCGGCCTGGTGGTAGTCGTGCATCCGGCTCAGCTCGGCCGCGTTCATGCCGTGCGTATGGCGACGCAGCCTGGCATTGATGACGTACGTACCGATCGCACCCAGCGCGAGCGCGCCCGCCGCCACCCCGATCAGCGCCGCGACCTGGTCCTGCGCCCGCTCGCTGATCGCCTCGACTTTGATGCCCGCGCTGACCAGCCCGACGATGTCCGCCGGGTCCCTTCCTCCGTCGGAGACCCGGCCCCCACCGCTGTCGTAGATCGGTACGACCGCGCGGACGGACGGGCCGAGCGTGCCGGTGTACGTCTCCGTGAAGGGCTCACCGTGCAGGGCGCGCTCGGTGTGGCCGCGGAAGTGCTGGCCGATCTGCTGCTCGTCGGGGTGCGTCCAGCGGATGCCCTCGCGGTTCATGATCGTGACGAAGTCGACGTCGGCGTCGTGCTGGACCCGGAGCGCGTACGGCTGGAGCTCGGCCGTCGGGTCGGCGGTGCGGATCGCCTCCCGTACGGACGGGGCGTCCGCGATCGACTGGGCCACCGCCATGGCCTGCCGCCCCGCCGCGTCCTCGGCCTGGCCGCGGTCGCTGACGTACGTGAACACCGCGTACCCGGCGACGAGCACCGCTATCAGCACGGCCTGCATGGCGAAGAGCTGAGCGGCCAGGCTGCGGGGTCGCGGGATGGCGGGGATGCGCATGTCGTCAGTCTGCCTCCATGGCTGATGGTGAACTAAATGAACGGAAGGGTGACCGCCCTCACACGGCGGGAGATAGTCACCGCATCGCTGAATAAGACACCCCCGTCCCCCAGGGCGGCCGGCCCCCCTCCCCGGGGGCGCGGCACCCGCTCAGCGAACCCCCACCCCGGACGTGAGCCGCACGCCGGTGATGCCGACGAAGACGTCAAGGAGGGCAGCCGTGGCCGCCGCCAGTTCCCCCGATACGGCACCTGCCGCACCCGTCGCCAAGCGGGACCGCACGCACTACCTCTACATCGCTGTGATCATCGCGGTCGCCCTCGGTATCACCGTGGGTCTGGTCGCGCCCGACTTCGCGGTGGAGCTGAAGCCCATCGGAACGGGCTTCGTGAACCTGATCAAGATGATGATCTCGCCGATCATCTTCTGCACGATCGTGCTGGGCATCGGCTCGGTACGGAAGGCCGCCAAGGTCGGGGCCGTCGGCGGTATCGCGCTGGGCTACTTCCTGGCGATGTCGCTGGTGGCGCTGGGCATCGGCCTCGTCGTCGGCAACATCCTGGAGCCGGGCACGGGCCTTCAGATCACCGACTCGGTCAAGGACGCCGGGCACGAGCAGGTCGACGCCGAGGCGCTGCCGCCGGTCGACTTCGTGCTCTCGATCATCCCCAAGACCCTCGTCTCCGCCTTCACCGAGGGCCAGGTCCTGCAGACCCTGCTGGTCGCCCTGCTCGCCGGTTTCGCCCTGCAGGCCATGGGCTCGGCCGGGCAGCCGATCCTGCGCGGCGTGGAGCACATCCAAAAGCTGGTCTTCCGCATCCTCGCCATGGTGATGTGGGCCGCCCCCATCGGTGCCTTCGGCGCCATCGCCGCCGTCACCGGATCCGCCGGCGTCGACGCGCTCAAGAAGCTCGCCATCCTGATGCTCGGCTTCTACGTCACCTGCTTCCTCTTCGTCTTCATCGTGCTCGGCGCGCTGCTGCGGATCGTCGCCGGCCTCAACATCCTCACGCTCTTCAAGTACCTGGGCCGTGAGTTCCTGCTGATCCTGTCGACCTCGTCCTCCGAGTCCGCGCTGCCGCGCCTCATCGCGAAGATGGAGCACCTCGGTGTCAGCAAGCCGGTGGTCGGCATCACCGTCCCGACCGGCTACTCCTTCAACCTCGACGGCACCATGATCTACATGACCATGGCCTCGCTGTTCATCGCCGACGCCATGGGTACGCCGATGGCGATCGGTGAGCAGATCCCGCTGCTGCTCTTCCTGCTGGTCGCGTCCAAGGGCGCCGCCGGTGTCACCGGCGCCGGCCTGGCCACGCTGGCGGGTGGTCTGCAGTCGCACAAGCCGGCCCTGGTGGACGGTGTCGGCCTGATCGTCGGCATCGACCGGTTCATGAGCGAGGCGCGCGCCCTGACCAACTTCGCGGGCAACGCCGTGGCCACGGTCCTGATCGGCACCTGGACCAAGGAGATCGACCGCGAGCGCGTCGACCAGGTCCTCGCCGGTCAGCTTCCCTTCGACGAGAAGACCCTCCTCGACGAGGACGCCGCCGCCCAGGACACCTCCGCGGGGGTCCCGGGCCAGGGCGGCGAGAAGGAACTCGCCAAGGCGTAGGCGCTCCGCCGGGAGAGCCGAAGGGAGCTTCGGGGGTGCTGCAGTCCGTCGGTCGCGGGTCGTACGTGGCTGGTCGCGCTCACGCGGCGGTAGCCGCAGATCCAACACAGCCCCGCGCCCCTGAGGGCCTGCGCCCCCTCCCGCTCCGGACGTCCGGCCCCGCCTGAACCGGGGCCGGGCGTCCGGCTCACACCGAAATCCTTTGACCCGCCGTCCCGCCCGGCCTCACGCTGGAGGCCCTGATGCAGGCCGTCCCCCAGGAGGCGGACATGGCGGAAGAGGCGTCGAACGGCTCGCGCGAGCCGTCCCCTGTCTCGCTGGAGCAAGTGAACGACCTGTTCCACGAGTTCCTGACGGCGGTCGCCCGCGCCCCGCGCAAGGACTTGGAGGACGGCCGTAACCTCAGCACACGGCTGACGGCCCACCTCGGCTCCACCCCGGCCGACCGCCCCGTGGTCAAGGCGGCGTACGCACCGTACGACCTGCCCAACGTGCATCTCGCCCTGGAGCGCTGGTTCGCCGCCGACGCCGCCCGCTCCCATGAACTGATCGGCCTGCGCGGCGCCCGGCACCACGGCGACCTCACCCTCGGCGACATCCTCGACGCGGCCGACCGCTACGACCGGTTCGTGATCGGCGCCGTCGACTACGCCCACCTCCCCGTCGCACCGGACACCGAACTGGCCTGCGTCTCCTGCGGGTTCTACCTCGGCCGCGAGGGCGACGAACGGTTCGCGGTGCTGCTGCGCGGACCGCAGGACGAGTACGGGCGCAACAAGGTCGAGGTCGAAGTCCTCGCGCGGGACAAGGAGTTCGGGGACCGCCTGCTCGCCGAGCTCGACACTCTCGTACGCGAACACAACGTCTTCCGCGGACAGGTCCTGTCCTTCGAGGGCTCGGAGTTCGGGCACGGGCTCGGGCCCTTCCGCTTCCATCGCCGTCCCGCCCTCACCCGTGACGACATCGTGCTGCCGGCCGGCCTCCTCGAACGCCTGGAACGTCAGGTCGTGGGCGTGGCCCGGCGCCGCGAGCAGTTGCGCGCGGCGGGCCAGCACCTGCGCCGCGGACTGCTGCTGTACGGCCCGCCCGGCACCGGCAAGACCCACACGATCCGCTATCTGCTCTCCCACCTCCCGCAGTTCACGGTGGTGATCCTGGCCGGCACCAGCATCTCGGCCATCGGCCCCGCCTGCGCGCTGGCCCGGATGCTCCAGCCGGCACTCGTCGTCCTGGAGGACTGCGATCTGATCGCCGAGGCCCGCGACTACGGCGGTGGCGACCAGCCCCTGCTCTTCCAGGTCCTGAACGAGATGGACGGCCTCGGCGACGACGCCGACGTCGCCTTCCTGCTCACCACCAACCGTGCCGATCTGCTGGAGCCGGCCCTGGCCCAGCGCCCCGGCCGGGTCGACCTCGCCGTCGAGATCCCCCTCCCCGACGCCGAGGGGCGCGCCCGCCTGCTCGGCCTCTACGGCGCCGGACTCACCCTCGGCAAGGACATCGCGGACGAGGTGGTGACCCGCACGGAGGGCACGACGGCGTCCTTCACCAAGGAGCTGGTACGGCGCTCCGTGCTGATCGCGGCCGAGCGCGAGTCGCCCCGCACGGAGCCGGACGACGTCCGCGCCGCCCTCGACGAACTCCTCTCCGACCACGACCGCCTCACCCGCCGCCTGCTCGGGGTGCGGGGCGTGGAGGCGGAGATGGACGGCATGGGCGACGAGGAGGGGGACGATGAAGAGGGGGACTGGAGCCCGCCGAGGGCCGTCCCCGGTTTCCCCGGCCCCCTTCCCTGGGGGCCTCGCCCGGGCCCTGCCCCGGGTGTGCCGCCCGGCCCGCCGCCGCCCCCGCCGCCCGGCTGAGCGGCGGTCGTCAACCGGCCGGAGCGGCCGCTCCGTCGAGCCGTGCCCATTCCTCCGCGCCGAGCACCGGGTCCGCCGCGGCCGCCGAATCCCGGATCGTCTCCGGGCGGCTCGCCCCCGGAATCGGGATCACGGCGGGGAAGCGTGCGAGCAGCCAGGCCAGGCACACCTGCTGTGGGCTGACGCCGCGTGCGTGCGCCACGGCGTGGAAGGCGCCGAAGCGCGGGTCGTCCTCCGTCCGCGACGGCCCGTCCAGCGAGCTGCGGGAGATGCCGCCCAGCGGACTCCACGGCAGGAACGCCAGGCCGAGCTCCGCACACAGCCGAAGCTCGGCCTCGCTGTCCCGCACGGCGGGCGAGTACCGGTTCTGCACGGAGACGAGACGGTCGCCGAGGATCCGGCGGGCGGTGCGGATCTGGTCCGCGTCCGTGTTGGAGACGCCGGCCAGCCGGATCTTGCCCTCGTCGAGAAGCTCGCGCAGCGCGCCGACCGACTCCTCGAACGGGACGGACGGATCGGGCTTGTGGAGCTGGTAGAGGCCGATCGCCTCGACGCCGAGCCGCCGCAGCGAGGCCTCGGCGGCCGCCTTGAGGTGGCGGGGGTCGCCGTTGACCGTCCAGCTGCCGTCGGCAGGCCTGCCGCGGCCGCCCTTGGTGGCCACGAGCACGCGGTCCGTGTCACCGCCGTACGCGGCCAGCGCACGGGCCACGAGGAGTTCGCCGTGACCGGGCTCGGCGCCGGGCAGATGGTACGAGTCCGCCGTGTCCAGCAGCGTCACCCCCGCGTCCAGGGCGGCGTGCACGGTGGCCAGGGCGCGCTGTTCGCCGGGGCGGCCCTCGATGGACAACGGCATCACGCCGAGGCCGATCGCGCTCACGCGGTGGGGTCCGAGAGTGCGGTGGTACATGTCACTCGCCGTCCTTTCCGAGGGTCTCGGCGACGGCCTTCGGGAGCCACTGCCGGGCCTGCGTGAAGCGGAAGCCGAGCCGTGTGGCGCGGGAGTTGTCCATGCCGTAGGCGCGGGTGAAGGAGAACGGGGAGACCTCGCCGACCTCGACGGGCCGGAAGACGGTCTCGCCGTCCGGGAGGTGCGCGGCGATCGCGTCGCACAGGTCCGCCGTGGTGAGCAGGCCGTGGGAGGCGGCGTTGACCGGGCCTGTGAAGTCCTGGCCCACCGCCCAGAACAGGAAGTCGGCGATCTCCTCGACGTGGATGTACGTCGCCGGACGGTTCACCACGGGTACGGAGATGGGTGCGCGGGAGCGGATGCGGCTCGCGTAGTGGTTCATACGGCCCGTGAAGTCGTCGTCCCCGCCCAGCACATGGGCGACGCGCACCGCCGTGTACGGGAAGGCCGGGCCGGCGGCGAACACGGCCTCCGCCTGCCGCTTGCCCTCGCCGTAGTGCGTGTCGAGGAACTCCGGGTCGTCCCAGGGGAGTGCGAGGTCCACGGCCACGTCCAGGGGATCGACGTCCGTCTCGCGCACGGGGGCGATCGAGTCCTCGTACTCGTAGACCTCCACCGTCGATGTCAGCACGTAGCGACGGGTGCGGCCGGTGAAGACCCGGCGGGCGGTCTCCGCCTGGCGGGGTGTGTAACAGACCTGGTCGACCACGGCGTCGAAGGTCCGCGAACCCAGCGCCGCCGTCAGGGACGTATCGTCGTTCCGGTCGGCGATCAGCTGAACCACGCCCGGCGGCGCGGCCGACGATCCGCGATTGAGGACCGTCACGCGGTCTCCGGCGGCCAGCAGCCGTGTGATCAGCCGCTTGCCGAAGTAGCGGTTGCCGCCGATGACCAGTACCTCTCGTGCCTTTCGCATGACCATAATTCTCCGGGCCACGCACCGCGTCCTGAAGGGGAAGACATGGGAGATACGGCCACCGCGCCGAAAGAACCACGGCATCTGCGCCCGGCCGCCAACGAAACATCGGTGGCCTTCGACGCCTTGGACCGGCAGATCCTGGAACTGCTCCAGACCGACGGCCGGATCAAGCTGAGCGAGCTGGGCCGGCGCGTGCGGCTCAGCCCGGCCGCCGTCACCGAGCGGGTACGGCGGCTGGAGGCGGCGGGCGCGATCACCGGGTACGGCGCCCATGTCGCGCCCGCCCGGCTGGGCTACGGCATCCAGGCCTTCATCCGGGTCAACCCGCACGGCGGCTACACCCTCCGCCATCCGCGCACCCTGGAGCTGATCGACCGCCCGGAGATCACCGAGGTCCACCACGTCGTCGGCGAGGACTGCTGGATCCTGAAGGTCGCCGTGGAGGACACGGTCCACCTGGAGGAGGTCCTCGAACAGACCTCGGCGCTGGGGCGTACGACGACGTCGATCGTGCTGTCCTCTCCGGTGCCGGGAAAGCCTCTCCTGCCGCGGTTGCCCTGACGTCGGCGTCAAGGCTTACGTTCGTAGGCATGCGAATCGGCGAGCTGGCCGCGCGGGCCGGGACCACGACGCGCACGTTGCGCTACTACGAGTCGCGGGGGCTGCTGCCCGCGCGGCGCAGCGGCAACGGGTATCGGACGTACGACGAGGACGATCTGAAGCTGCTGCGGCAGATCAGGACGTTGCAGGACTTCGGGTTCGACCTGGAGGAGACCCGGCCGTTCGTGGAGTGTCTGCGGGCCGGGCACCCGGAGGGCGACTCGTGTCCCGCCTCGCTCGCGGTCTACCGGCGCAAGCTGGACGAACTCGACGCGCTGATCGGCGAGTTGCAGGCCGTGCGGGCCAACATCGGCCTGCGGCTTGCGATGGCCGAACAGGAGACCGTGCTGGCCGAAGGCGAACCACCGTTGTGCGAACTGGGAGGGCAGGAGCTGTGATCAGGGCAGCAGGCGTGGCAGAGGTGACGGACGCGGACTTCGAGGCGGAGGTGATCGGGGCGGAGCTGCCGGTGCTGGTGGAATTCACCGCCGACTGGTGCCCGCCGTGCCGGCAGATGGGGCCGGTGCTCAGTGCCGTCGCCTCGGAGGAGGGGGAGCGGCTCAAGGTGGTGCAGCTGGACGTGGACACCAACCCGCTGACCACGAACGCCTACAAGGTGCTGTCCATGCCGACGTTCATGGTGTTCCGCGATGGTGAGCCCGTGAAGTCGATGGTGGGGGCGCGGCCGAAGCGGCGGCTGCTGGAGGAGCTGGCCGACGTGATCTGACGTGATCTGAATCTCGCCGACATACGAAAAAATCCCCTGAGCAATTGCGCTCGGGGGATTCTTCTGCGTATATTCAATGATTCGCGACTTCAAGGGGATTGAGTCGCGGAGAAGTTCACTGAACGCAGTATATCCGGGCGGGAGCGGAATTGTCAAACACCGAATTTCAAGACGGTGAAATGCGACGCGAGCAGGAATTCATCGACGACCTGTACGCGCGCGTGGACGCGCTGCGCGGTGACACCGAGTCCTCCGTCACGGACGCGCTCGCCCAGGGCAACACGCCCATGCAGGCGCGGCTGGAGCGGGACATCCTCGTCGCCGAGCGCTCGGGCCTGCTCGCCGCGCTGAACGCGGTGGACGGCTCGCTGTGCTTCGGCCGGATCGACCTCTCCTCGGGTGTCGTCCACCACATCGGCCGGATCGGTCTGCGCACCGACGACGCCGAGCGCACGCCGATCCTCATCGACTGGCGGGCCGATGTCGCCCGCCCCTTCTACCTGGCCACCGGCCACACCCCGATGGGGATCAGGCGCAGGCGGCACATCACCACCAGCGGCCGTACGGTCACCGCCCTGCACGACGAGATCCTCGACCTGGGCGACCAGGAGCGCACCGGCCACGAGGACCCGACCGGCGACGCGGTCCTGCTCGCGGCGCTGAACTCGGCGCGCACCGGCCGGATGAACGACATCGTGCAGACCATCCAGGCCGAGCAGGACGAGATCATCCGGGCCCCGCACCGCGGAGTGCTGGTGGTCGAGGGCGGCCCCGGCACCGGCAAGACCGCGGTAGCCCTGCACCGCGCCGCCTACCTTCTCTACGAGCACCGCGAACTGCTCGCCAAGCGCGCGGTCCTGATCGTCGGCCCCAACCCGGCCTTCCTCGGCTACATCGGCGAGGTCCTGCCCTCGCTGGGCGAGACCGGTGTGCTGCTGGCCACGGTCGGCGAGCTGTTCCCCGGCGTGCGGGCGACGGCGACCGACAGCCGGGAGGCGGCCGCGGTGAAGGGGCGTGCAGCCATGGCGGACGTGCTCGCCGAGGTCGTACGCGACTGGCAGGCGCTGCCCGACCCGGTGATCGCGATCGAGCACGACCGCGAGATCCTGATGCTCGACGACGGCCTGGTGAAGGTGGCGCGCGAGAAGACCCGCGCCGCGCGGCTGCCGCACAACGCCGCGCGCGAGCACTTCGAGGGCCACATCCTCAACACGCTCACCGAGCTGTACGCCGAGCGGGTCGGCACCGACCCGTACGACGGCACCAGCCTCCTCGACGCCGCCGACATCACCCAGATCCGCGACGAGCTCGCCGAGAACCCCGAGGTGTGGGCGGCCATCGACCAGTTGTGGCCGCGTCTGACCCCGCAGCGCCTGCTCGCGGACTTCCTCGCGGATCCGGTCGGCTACCTCCCCGACGAGGACGCGACCGCGATCCGCCGGCCCGTGACCCGGGAGTGGACGGTGGCGGACGTGCCGCTGCTCGACGAGGCGGCCGAACTGCTCGGCGTGGACGAGCGGGTGGCGCGGGCGCGGGCGGAGCGCGAGCGGGAGACGCAGGTGGCGTACGCGCAGGGCGTGCTGGACGTGTCGTACGCCTCGCGTACCTACGAGTTCGACGACAAGGAGGACGAGGACAGCGAGGTCCTCTCCGCGCACGACATCATCGACGCCGAGCGCTTCGCCGAACGCCAGGAGGAGGACGACCACCGCAGCGCCGCCGAGCGGGCGGCGGCCGACCGGACCTGGGCGTTCGGGCACATCATCGTCGACGAGGCGCAGGAGCTGTCGCCGATGGCCTGGCGGCTGCTGATGCGTCGGTCGCCCACCCGTTCGATGACGCTGGTCGGTGACCCGGCGCAGACGGCGGAGGCGGCGGGTGTCGGCTCGTGGTCGGGGATCCTCTCGCCGTACGTCGAGGACCGCTGGGAGCACACCCGTCTCGGGGTCAACTACCGCACCCCGGCCGAGATCATGGAGCTGGCGGCGGCCGTGGTGCGCGCCGAGAACCCCGGCTTCGAGCCGCCGAGTTCGGTCCGCTCGACGTGCGTACGCCCGTGGATCCGCGCCACCGACGACCTTCCCGGCGCCGTGGCCAAGGCGGTGGAGGAGCTGACCCCGGCGGAGGGGCGCCTCGCGGTCATCGCGCCCCGCCATCTGCATCGCAGGCTGGCGGCGGGGCTGGACGGGGTGACGGCGGGGGCGGAGCCCGACCTCACGCAAACGGTCGTACTCCTCGACCCTCGTCAGTCGAAGGGGCTGGAGTTCGACTCGGTGCTGGTGGTGGAGCCGGGGTTGTACGGCACGAGCGACCTGTACGTGGCGCTGACGCGGGCGACGCAACGGTTGGGCGTGCTGCACACGGGCCGCCTGCCAAAGGCACTGGCCACCGCCTGAACTGGTCTCGCCCCCGCCGCCCCTACCCATTCCCATCCCTGGGGGCTGCCGCCCCCAGACCCCCGCTTCGGCCCTGAAAGGGCCTCGTCCTCAAACGCCGGACGGGCTGAAAAACCAGCCCCTCCGGCGTTTGAGGAGCGGGGGTCCAGGGGGCAGAGCCCCCTGGCGGGGTCGAAGGGGCGGAGCCCCTTCAGGATGGGACGGGTAGGGGCGGCGGGGGCGAAGAACTACGCAGGGCGCAGCCACACCGTCGCCAACGGGGGCAACGTCAGCCGGATACTCGCGGCGCGGCCGTGCCACGGCTGGGCCTCCGGCTTGAGCGGGTCGGGGTTCGTCACATCGCTGCCGCCATAACGCGCGGCGTCGGTGTTCAGCGTCTCGTGCCACGCCGGGACGTCGTCCGGCACCCCGAGACGGTAGTCGTGCCGCACGACCGGAGACATGTTCGACACCGCCAGCAGCGGAGCCCCCTCCGCGTCGAAGCGGAGGAACGCGAAGACGTTGTCGTCGGCCGCGTCTCCGACCACCCACTGGAAGCCGGACGGGTCGGTGTCCCGCTGCCAGAGGGCCGGGGTGTGGCGGTAGACCGTGTTCAGGTCGCGGACCAGGTCCCGCACGCCCCGGTGGTCGGGCTCCGCCCCGTACGCCGGGTCCAGCAGCCACCAGTCCGGCCCGTGCGCCTCGGACCACTCCGCGCCCTGCGCGAACTCCTGCCCCATGAAGAGCAGCTGCTTGCCGGGGTGGGCCCACATGAAGCCCAGGTACGCCCGGTGGTTGGCGCGCTGCTGCCACCAGTCGCCCGGCATCTTCGACACCAGCGACCGCTTGCCGTGCACCACCTCGTCGTGGGAGATGGGCAGCACGTAGTTCTCGCTGTAGGCGTACACCATCGAGAACGTCATCTCGTTGTGGTGGTACTTGCGGTGCACCGGCTCCTTGGACATGTACTCCAGCGAGTCGTGCATCCAGCCCATGTTCCATTTCAGGCCGAAGCCCAGGCCGCCGAAGCCGCCCGGGCCCGACACATGCGTCGGCCGCGTCACGCCGTCCCAGGCCGTGGACTCCTCCGCGATCGTCACGACCCCCGGCACCCGCCGGTACACCGTCGCGTTCATCTCCTGCAGGAACGCCACCGCGTCCAGGTTCTCCCGCCCGCCGTGCTCGTTGGGCACCCACTGGCCCGGCTCGCGTGAGTAGTCCAGGTAGAGCATCGAGGCGACGGCGTCCACCCGCAGGCCGTCGATGTGGAACTCCTCGCACCAGTACGTGGCGTTGGCCACCAGGAAGTTGCGCACCTCCCGCCGCCCGAAGTCGAACTCCAGCGTCCCCCAGTCGGGGTGCGCGGACCGCAGCGGATCCTCGTGCTCGTACAGCGGACGCCCGTCGAACTCGGCCAGCGCCCAGTCGTCGCGCGGGAAGTGCGCCGGCACCCAGTCCATCAGCACGCCGATGCCGGCCTGGTGGAGCGAGTCCACGAGGTACTTGAAGTCGTCGGGGGTGCCGAGCCGGGCCGTGGGCGCGTAGAAGCCGGTGACCTGGTAGCCCCAGGAGCCGCCGAAGGGGTGCTCGGCGACCGGCATCAGCTCGACGTGGGTGAAGCCCAGGTCCTTGACGTACGCGGGAAGCTGCTCGGCGAGTTGACGGTACGTCAGCCCGGGGCGCCAGGAGGGGAGGTGGACCTCGTACACCGAGAACGGCGCCTCGTGCGTCGGCACCGACCCGCGCCGCTCCAGCCACGCCGCGTCTCCCCACTCGTGCTGCGAGGCGTGGACGATGGACGACGTGTTCGGCGGTGCTTCGGTCCGGCGGGCCAGCGGGTCCGCGCGCAGCGTCTTGGAACCGTCCGGCCGGGTGATCTCGAACTTGTACAGCTCGCCCTCACCGATGGCGGGCACGAACAGCTCCCACACGCCGGAGCCGCCGAGCGAGCGCATCGGATGGCCCGTGCCGTCCCAGTAGTTGAAGGTGCCGGCCAGGGACACGCCGCGCGCGTTCGGCGCCCACACCGTGAAGCGGGTGCCGGTCACGCCCTGGTGCGTCATCGGCTCGGCGCCGAGCGCCCGCCACAGCTGCTCGTGCCGTCCCTCACCGATCAGATGCAGGTCGAGCTCGCCCAGTGCGGGCAGGAAACGGTACGCGTCCTCGGTCTCCTGGACCGTCCCCTCGTAGGCGATGAGGAGCCGGTAGTCCGACGGTACGTCCCGCAGCGGCAACAGGCCCGAGAAGAACCCCTCCCCGTCGTCGTGCAGCTCGGCCCGCAGGTCGCCCGCGACGACCGTCACCGACAGGGCGTACGGCCGGAAGGCACGGAAGGCGACCCCGCCGGGGACCGGGTGTGCGCCGAGGACGGAGTGCGGGTCGTGGTGGGTGCCGCTGAGGAAACGGTCGCGGTCGCCGGCGTCGAGAGCGGCGGAGACGGCGGCCTCGGCCACCTCCACCGGCGCCAGGGGTTCTGCCTGCCTCGGAGTGGTCCTCTCGGGGGCCGCCTTCTGCGCGGGGATCTTCTTGGGCGTCGTCTTCTGCGCCGGGATCTTCTTGGCCGCGGCCTTCTTCGGGGCGGTGCTCTTCGACGCCGTGGCCTTGGACGCCGTGGTCTTCGCGGTCGTGGTCTTCGCGGCGGCCTTCTTGGCCACGGTCTTCTTGGCCACGGTCTTCTTCGCGGCGGTCTTCTTGGGGGTGCTCTTCTTGGCGGCGGCCTTCTTCGCCGGAGCCTTCTTCGCGGCCGTCTTCTTCGCCGCGGCCTTCTTCGCCGTCCCCTTCTTCATGGCCTCCGCGGCCTTCTCGGCGGCCTTGGCCGTCTTCGCCGTCGCCTTTTTCGCGACGCTCGTCTTCGCGGCCTTCTCCTCGGTCGTGTCCACGACCGGCTTCTCGGCCGTCTTCTTCGGATCCGAACCGCTGGAGGGAGTGGTGCGGGGGGTCACGGGCGGGGCCTCCTCGGCGAAGGTGGGGATGCGGGTGCAGGGGTGAAGGGGGACGGTGACGGTGATGGGGCCTGGGACGGGATCGGGGTGGTGCCGGAGTCCGTGGCGAGACGGCGTATCGCGGACAGCGGTACCGGCAGCCAGTCGGGGCGGTGGCGGGCCTCGTAGACGACCTCGTAGATCGCCTTGTCGGTCTCGTACGCGCGCAACAGCACCGGATCGGTCCGTGGATCGACGCCGCCGATCTCCGCGTATCCGGAGCAGTACGCGGCCCGGCAGGTCTCGGCCCAGCCCGGTATCCGCGGGTCGGCCGAGTGGGCGGCGTAGTCGAAGGAGCGCAGCATCCCGGCCACGTCCCGCACCGGCGGCTGCGGCATCCGCCGCTCGGCCAGCGGCTTCGACGGCTCGCCCTCGAAGTCGATCAGCCACCACTGACCGGCGGGCGAGCGCAGGCACTGCCCGAGATGAAGGTCCCCGTGGATGCGCTGGGCGGTCCAGGTGCGGCCCTCGGCGGCCAGGTCGGCCAGCGCCGCGAAGGCGGAGCGCAGGCCGGGGGCGTACGGCTGCAGCGCGGGCACGGTCTGCGCGGCCGCATCCAGCCGCTCGACCATGCCGTCGACCAGCTGCTGCACCTGCGTGCGCCCGAGTGTCACCGTCGGCAGCGTACGGGCCAGCGCCGTGTGCACCTCGGCGGTGGCGCGCCCGAGCGCCCGTGCCGCGGCGCCGAAGTCCTCACCCTTGGCCAGCTCGCGCAGCGCCAGCTCCCAGCCGTCGGCCGCGCCCTGCACGAAGGGCTGGAGCACCCCGAGGACGTACGAGTCGCCGGAGAGCTCCGCCCGGATCCATGCCGTCGGCGCGGGCACCCGGTCGCAGCCCTCACGCGCCAGGGCCAGCGGGAGCTCCAGGTCGGGATTGACGCCGGGGACGACCCGGCGCAACAGCTTCAGGATGAACGTATCGCCGTAGACGACCGACGAGTTCGACTGCTCGGAGGTCACCAGGCGGGGCACCAGGCCGGACCGGATGTCCTGGCTCGCGTCCCGTTCGAAGCGCAGCCCACCGATCCGGGCCCCGGTGCGCAGCGCCTCCAGGAGCAGCTCGGCGGGGCGGAGGTCGTACAGGGCGTCGTACACGGTGCGTCCGGCGAGCGGGCCCTCGGCGACGTGTCCGATCAGCGCGGGCGCCAGCCGGGGCGGCAGCGCCTCGCGCTCTCCTATGAGGAGCTGGTAGCAGTCCGCGGGCTGTTCCGGGGCGCCCGGCACCGGCACGAGGGGCTGATGGGCGCGCACCAGCAGGTGGTACAGGCCCAGCTTGCCGCCGGGCGGCAGCAGCTCGGTGGCCGCCACCAGCGAGAAGCCCGTGACGGGACGCCCCTTGCCCGCGAACCACCGCTGCCGCGGCAGCCACTCCCGCAGCAGTGGGTCCAGCGACGCGAGGAGACCTGGAGAGGTCGTGAGGGTGGTACGGGTGACGGATTCCGACATGGCGTCGCGTCCTTTCCCCGGGCCGGTCGGGGTGGTTACTGATGCGTGCCCCGGGCGGGGCGGGAGAAACCGCCCCGCCGGGCTCTCAGGCGGCGTCCTTGCGCAGCCGGAACCAGTAAAAGCCGTGCCCGCCGAGAGTCAGCAAGTACGGGAGCTCACCGATGGCCGGGAATCGCACCCCGCCGAACAGTTCGACGGGATGCCGCCCGTTGAACCTCCGCAGATCCAGTTCCGTCGGCTGTGCGAACCGGGAGAAGTTGTTGACGCACAGGACGAGATCGTCCTCGTATTCGCGCAGGAACGCGATCACGGCCGGGTTCGACGACTGGAGTTCGGTGTACGTGCCGAGTCCGAAGGCCGGGTTCTGCTTGCGGATCTCGATCATGCGGCGGGTCCAGTGCAGCAGGGAGGACGGCGAGGACATCGACGCCTCGACGTTCGTCACCTGATAGCCGTAGACCGGGTCCATGATGGTCGGCAGGAACAGTCGGCCCGGGTCGCTCGACGAGAAACCGGCGTTGCGGTCCGGAGTCCACTGCATCGGCGTGCGGACGGCGTCGCGGTCGCCGAGCCAGATGTTGTCGCCCATGCCGATCTCGTCGCCGTAGTAGAGGATCGGCGAACCCGGGAGCGACAGCAGCAGAGCGGTGAACAGCTCGATCTGGTTGCGGTCGTTGTCGAGGAGCGGGGCCAGGCGCCTGCGGATGCCGATGTTGGCGCGCATACGCGGGTCCTTGGCGTACTCCGCGTACATGTAGTCGCGTTCCTCGTCGGTGACCATTTCGAGGGTCAGCTCGTCGTGGTTGCGCAGGAAGATGCCCCACTGGCAGCCGGAGGGAATGGCCGGGGTCTTGGCGAGGATTTCCGAGACCGGGTAGCGCGATTCCCGGCGTACGGCCATGAAGATCCGCGGCATGACGGGGAAGTGGAAGGCCATGTGGCACTCGTCGCCGCCGGACTGGAAATCGCCGAAGTAGTCGACGACGTCCTCCGGCCACTGGTTGGCCTCCGCAAGGAGCACCGTGTCCGGGTAATGGGCGTCGATCTCCTTCCGCACCCGCTTGAGGAACTCATGGGTCGCCGGCAGGTTCTCGCAGTTCGTGCCCTCCTGGGCGTACAGATACGGCACCGCGTCCAGCCGGAAACCGTCGATCCCCAGGTCCAGCCAGAACTTCAGCGCGGAGAGGATCTCCTCCTGCACGGCCGGGTTCTCGTAGTTCAGGTCCGGCTGGTGGGAGAAGAAGCGGTGGAAGAAGTACTGCTTGCGGACCGGATCGAAGGTCCAGTTGGAGGCCTCGGTGTCGACGAAGATGATGCGCGCGTCGCCGTAGGCCTTGTCGTCGTCGGCCCACATGTAGTAGTCGCCGTACGGGCCGTCGGGATCCCTGCGGGATTCCTGGAACCACGGGTGCTGGTCGCTGGTGTGGTTCATGACGAAGTCGATGATGACGCGCATGCCGCGCTGGTGGGCGGAGTCCACGAAGTCCACGAAATCGGCGAGGTCGCCGAATTCCGGCAGGACGGAGGTGTAGTCGGAGACGTCGTAGCCGCCGTCGCGCAGGGGTGACTTGAAGAAGGGCGGCAGCCACAGGCAGTCGACGCCGAGCCATTGCAGGTAGTCGAGTTTGGCGGTCAGGCCTTTGAGGTCGCCGACGCCGTCGCCGTTGGAGTCCTGGAAGGAGCGGACCAGGACCTCGTAGAAGACCGCGCGCTTGAACCAATCCGGGTCACGATCCTTGGCAGGCGTGTCCTCGAAGGTGTCCTGAACGGGCTCGTTGACGATCATTTTGTGGGTGACCCTCCGATCTGCGGGGTGGACGGTCGCAGAACACGAAAGATGTGCGCGGGCGCGCGGCCCGGCTCAAGGCGCACATAGTTGGCCCTGCCCCAGTGATAGGTCTCGCCGGTGAGCTCATCGCGCACCGGTACCGACTCGTGCCAGTCCAGGCCGAGTTGCGGCATGTCCAACGAGACCGTCGCCTCCTGGGTGTGGTGAGGGTCGAGGTTGGCGACCACCAGAACCGTGTTCGATCCATGCCGCTTCGAGTAGGCGATCACCTCGTCCTTGTCCGCGTGATGGAAGTGCAGATCGCGCAGCTGACGGAGGGCCGGGTTCGCGCGCCGGATGGCGTTGAGCCTGGTGATCAGGGGGGTGATGGTGCGGCCTTCGCGTTCGGCGGTCTCCCAGTCGCGGGGGCGCAGTTGGTACTTCTCCGAGTCGAGGTATTCCTCGCTGCCCTGGCGCAGGGGGGTGTTCTCGCACAGCTCGTAGCCGCTGTAGATGCCCCAGGTGGGCGAGAGGGTCGCGGCGAGCACGGCGCGCACCTCGAAGGCGGGGCGGCCGCCGTGCTGGAGGTAGGCGTGCAGGATGTCGGGGGTGTTGGCGAAGAA